>JBFGQG010000162.1:0-7402 GCA_041564295.1 Anaerolineales bacterium
GAATAAGGCGATCAGCGCCGCCGCCCTGCAGCCTACTTCCACCGCCACCACAGTCAGGGTCCGGGATGGCAGGGTCATCACGACTGACGGCCCATTTGCCGAAACAAAGGAGCAGTTTGGCGGCTACTACATGCTCGAATGCGAGGATCTCGACGAAGCAATTGAGTTGGCCGCAAAAATCCCCGATGCGAAGCACGGCACCATCGAAATCCGACCAAAAATGGTCTGGGATTAGATGTGATTGGGTAGAGGCGTGATCCTTCACGCCTCTACCGATTAAAATACACCTGTGACCGATATTCGCGCTGAAATCGACCGGATTTTCCGCGAGCACGGCTCCCGGGTTCTGGCGACTCTCGTGGGAGCATACAGGGACATCGACCTTGCCGAGGACGCTCTCCAGGAGGCCATGATCGCTGCGCTTGAAAGTTGGCCGTCGATCGGGCTGCCGCAGAATCCAATCGGGTGGCTGACTATCGCTGCGAAGCGAAAAGCGCTCGACCGGCTCCGGCGACAAAATACTTACCAGAAGAAACTGGAGCAGCTTGCCCCTTTTTCCTCCCGTACAGGCGATATTTCCGAGGTGGAATTGGCTTCAGATTATCCGGATGACCGGCTGAAACTGGTCTTCACGATCTGCCATCCTGCTATCGCGCCAGAAGGCCGTATCGCGCTGACCCTGAAAACATTCGGCGGCCTGTCCACCGATGAGATTGCCAGGGCTTTCCTGGTCTCGAAGCAGGCGATGGCGCAAAGGCTCGTGCGCACGAAGCGCAAGATCCGCGACGCCGGCATCCCGTTCCGCGTCCCCCCACTCCACCTGCTGCCGGAGCGCCTCGATGCTGTGCTGGCTGTGCTTTACCTGATCTTTAATGAGGGCTACCTGGCAAAAGAAGGGGAGTTGCTGATTCGGCAGGACCTTTGCCGTGAAGCGATCCGGCTCGGAGATTTACTCGTCTCTTTACTGGAGAAAGAAAACCTCACGCCGTTCCTGCCTGAAGCCCAGGGCCTTCTGGCGCTGATGCTGTTCCAGGATTCTAGGAGTGAAGCCCGTGTATCAGAAACCGGTGACCTGATCCTGTTGGAAGACCAGGACCGCTCGAACTGGGACCGGAAACAGATTGCGAATGGCCTCCGTCTGCTGGACCGGGCGTTGGAGGGCCAGCGCTGGGGACCGTACCTGCTCCAGGCGGCTATCGCGGCGGTCCATGCGCGCGCCGCGCGACCGGAAGACACGGACTGGCCTGAAATTGTGTCTTATTATGACGTCTTGCTGGAGATCCTACCGACGCCTGTCGTTGCGTTGAACCGTGCGGTTGCGGTAGCCATGGCAGATGGGCCTGCACGCGGCCTGGCGCTGCTGGATGAAATTGCTGCTGAAGGGCGATTGGATAAATATGTGCCTCTATACGCTGCGCGTGCGGACCTGCTGCGGCGCCTCGACCGCAGATCTGAGGCGATCAAATCCTACCAGCATGCCCTGGAATTGAGTGGAAACCGGGTGGAAGTGCAGTTTTTCGAAAAACGTTTGCGAGAGTTGAATGGGCGATGATTAATTTCTACAATCATCCGATACCAGCCGCAGGTGCATTCCAAGTGATCGGACCTTTATAGACCCATTTTTAAGCAGCGACCACTTGGGAATCCAGCATCGTCTGTATGCGGATAAACTCGCCAACATTATCCATCGTCACGAGGCCTTCGAGGACTCCGTTTCGAAGCACCGGTAATGTTTTGCATTCACAGGCCTGGAGTCGTGTGAATGCAGAATCGAGCATCTCGTAAGGGTCTGTCGTGGTGAAGTCCTTCAACATAACGTTTCGTACGGGTGTGCTTTCGCCGGTGGTCCGCAGCGCATTCATCATATCGGTCTGCGTCAGGATTCCGACCACCTTGCCTTCTGTTACGACCGGAAATTCCTTCTGCGAGCCGGCCAGGACCAGGTCGATAGCGGTCGCAAGCGTATCGTCTGCGTTTAATACGCTGAAATCAGTCAGCATCGCCCGGCTGACCGGGACGCCGTTTAAAGCAGATTTCATACGCACCATCTGCGCTTCGCTTTGCGCGCCGATCCAGACGAAGAACGCGATGAAAACAAGAAAAGTGTTGGTGAAAAGCCCGATAAAACCGAAAACGAACGCCAGGAATTGACCGACGTTCGCTGCTATCTGGGTCGCGTTCGTATATTCCAGCCGCAGGGCAAGCAAGGAGCGCAGCACGCGCCCGCCGTCCATCGGGAAGGCCGGGATGAGATTGAACGCGACCAGCACCAGGTTGGTCACCATCAAGCGTTCGATGAAAGACCCGCGGGTCATCGTGAGGCTATTGAGGGGTTCAAAAGCCGAGGTCAGCACCAGAAAAACAAACAATAAGGCTGCGATTACGAGATTGACTGCCGGCCCGGCCAATGCCACCCAGAGTTCCTGGATCGGGACATCCGGGATTCGCTCCAACCGGGCGACGCCTCCGATCGGGTAAAGCGTGATGTCGCGCGTCTTGACGCCAAATCGCCGCGCTGTGAGCGCATGTCCGTATTCATGCAGAACGACGCTGGCAAAAAGCGCCAGAATAAAGCCCACGCCCGAAATTACAGCTGCAACGCTGTTCTCTTCGATCCAGTGGCTCAGAGCAATCCACCCGATCAGCAAGAGAAATGTTGTGTGAACGAAAACATCAATTCCAGCAAATTTTCCGATTTTCCAGGACCATTTCATCGCGCGCCTCCAGATTTAAGCAGAATTGTTCGTGCTTCTGTATTAAATATTATTTTTCGAATAATTGTTGGAATCGACTTAACTTCACAAGGGATTTTTGTATATTTCTAATATAATCTGCCTACGTCCGCAACACTCAGAACAAAAAAGCTAAGATCACAAATTTCCTGAAACTTGTTTTTAGCTGTTCCTGCTCATTTGGGTCCTCTGACCAGGAGCCACCCGCCATTCCTTTTTTGGCGCTGTTTAATGATTTCACACGTTCCTCCGATCAGGCCGTTAATGGATTTTCACCGCAATGACGGACACCACCACACAGACAGATCGAGCCAATCCCAAACAATTCGCCTCAATACCTTTCCTGGCGGCGCTCAAGGTATGGATCCGGGTGGCCATTCTCAGCTTCGGCGGCCCGGCCGGGCAAATGGCAGTGATGCACCGTATCCTGGTGGAAGAGAAACGTTGGGTCAGCGAAAACAGGTTCCTACATGCCCTCAACTACACCATGCTGCTGCCGGGTCCGGAAGCCCAGCAGCTAGCGACCTATATTGGCTGGCTCTTGCACAGTACACGCGGCGGCCTGGTCGCGGGGATCCTCTTCGTACTGCCCGGTTTCATCACCATACTTGTATTGAGCTTTCTTTACGCCGGCTACCAGGATTTAAGTTACGTGCAGGGCTTGTTTTTTGGCCTGAAGCCGGCTGTTATGGCGATCGTGGTTGAAGCCGTCGTCCGCATCGGCAGGCGGGTTTTGAAGAACAGGGTGATGGTCGGGATAGCTGTGGCAGCATTCACAGCGATTTTCTTCTTCGACGTCCCATTTCCCATAATTGTGTTGACAGCTGGCTTAACCGGCTATTTCGGCGGCAGACTCTGGGAAGCGCAGTTTTATGTGATCAGGGGGCATGAGGTTGAGGACGAGAACGAAGCCATGATCACAAACCAGGATGCCGACCACACGAGGCCTTCTACCAGGCGGGCGATCCTCATCCTCGTGTCCGGACTTCTTCTGTGGTTTGGTCCACTTGTCGCTTTATCTCTCTGGCTGGGTCCGGGAAATGTCTTCTCTCGGATCGGCGTCTTTTTCAGCCAGGCCGCGGTCGTGACTTTCGGCGGAGCGTATGCCGTCCTGGCTTATGTTGCCGAAGAAGCGGTAAATACATTCGGCTGGCTGCAGCCGGGGGAAATGCTGGATGGCCTTGGGATGGCCGAAACGACGCCGGGACCATTGATCCAGGTGGTCCAGTTCGTGGGGTTCATGGGCGCGTTCCGCAATCCGGGTGATCTCTCCCCGATGACGGCCGGCCTTCTCGGCGCTGTTCTGACAACCTGGGTGACGTTCGTTCCCTGCTTCATCTGGATTTTCCTGGGCGCGCCGTATATCGAGCAACTGCGCGGGAATAAATCGCTCAGCACGGCGCTTTCTGCGATCACCGCGGCTGTGGTCGGCGTGGTATTGAACCTGGGAATCTGGTTTTCGCTCAATGTTCTATTTCTGCGTGTCGATGAGCGGTTCTTTGGACCTGCCCGGCTGTACATCCCGGATCCTTCGAGTGTCAGCTGGATTTCAGCCTGGATCGCTGCGGCAGCCCTCGCTGCACTGTTCAGGTTCAAAGTGAGTATGCTGGCCGCGCTGGCTGGTTCGGCTGCCGTCGGGCTGGTGTATTACCTGCTGTTTTTGAGCCCTTAAGATGAGGACCTGCGCTGGGAGCATTGGGGTCCTCAGAAGCCGGAAATCGTGATCACGCCCGAGAACTGAGTGATGTCCCTCCGGCGCGTCGACCCGTCCGTGCGGGTGAACTCCGCGCTGGCGTTCAGCGACGACGGTATCACCAGGGAGATGCGTCCGTCCATCCGCGCTCGATCCGGAAGGACCGGTCCGGTTTCCGCAGTATCCTACAGACCCAAATCCAGTACCTGTACGGAACGTATCTGCTATATCTGGAGATCGGCAATATCAGCCGGAGGCACGTCTTCCTCGCGACGCAAGATGGGGCTATCGGGCTCGTGGAAACGGATGAAAAGGATGTGTTAATATGAAGGGGAGGCGATTTGATCATGGGTGGATACCATCGCTTTCCCTTCACCCCCTTGCCGTTGAAGCGACCGTTTAAATGGCGAGTTCACGCGTTGTTGGTTTCATTATATTTCCTGGGCAACCTGGCCGGCATTCCGCTCCTGCGCAGGACGAATATGCCGGTCGAACCGGTCCGTCTGTGGTTTTTTGTGACCATAATTGCTATTTTGGTGATTGGCGTGGCTTTGGTAATGGCAAACCGTACCGGGTTGGGAGCACCACTGTTGGAGGGAGTACTTTCAAAAACGGATCGACCACTCTGGTTGCGAACCGGCATGGCACTGACCGTGCTGATGCTGTTCGTCGGGGTTCCTTTCGGCCTCTTAGCGAATCGAAACATAGACCCGGCCAATTTTCCATTCGGCTGGGAACTACTACCGGCTTCGATTAAAGCCGGGTTGGTTGAAGAGATCGGCTACAGGTTATTCGTGGTCTCTACTTTTGCTTATTTAGGGGGTTTGATTAGAAAGGATAGTGAAGGACGGCCGACGCGCGGCGTCTATTGGATGGCGATCGTTCTTGCCGGTCTGATTTTTGGCTGGGCCCATGTAGACGCACGTCTTGCTGTTCCGGGAGTGAGTTTCTGGGCCCTTGCTTTTATAATGGTGCTCACTTCGGCACTGGGAATATATTTCGGCTGGCTTTTCTGGGTTCTTGGTCTCGAGTGGGCGGTGCTGGCGCATTTTATCTTTGATGCCTTTATCAGCCTGGTGATAATCCCCGTTTATTTATATGCACACCCGGCCGTTCTAACCGGCCTGATGGCAGGGCTGGTTTTTGCCGGCTTCAAATCATGGCGATACCTGGCGCGCCTGAAACCGGAGGTTGGGCAGGAAAAGGCCGGTTAATTGGATCAGATCCTGTCTGATGCGTCTGGAAATTCGGCCTGGAGGACCAGTCCGCCTCCCGGCTGCTGCTGTCACTTAGATCGAGACCTTCCGGGAAACGGAGTTTCCCGGAAGGTCGTTCCTTGCTTTCTGACGATCGAGTTGAATTCCTCTAGCCCACTTCAAAAGTCTCGAAAACGGAAACTTCACCGCCGAATTTGATATGAGGGTGGTCTTTCACCCTGGAAACCGCGGCCTCAAGCGAATCGGCCGAAATGACCGTGTATCCAGTCGCAGGTGGGGAACTGACCGGGCCGTCTTTGACACCCTGGCTGCTGACGTTCTTGGACGCACCAAATGGGTTGCCGCCATCGACGATGGACGCCCCCTGTCGTTCGTACCAGGTGTTCCACTCAGCCATCACAGCATTTCGCTCTTCTTCGCTATCCGGCATCCCGCCGCCCGTGTAGACTAATACGTATTTGGTCATTTCTAGCTCCTTTATTGTGAGAAATTTCTTCCGAAAAGTTGTGGAACCTGAATGGTAGCACACGTGTTCTATTGATGCAAGATCCCGGTTGAACAGATAAGTAAACCCTAATTTTTGCTGGAAGGAAAAATGATTTCCTCAGCAAGACGTAATGTTAACTTGACATAATGTATAATATACTATACTATATGTAAGCTAAACATTACCGAATATACAAAAGGAAGCTGACATGTCCAATCCTGAAAATCGCCTGATCGCTTATCTCGCCAGCAATTTGCTGGCTGCCGGCGCTTATGCCGTCTATGTAATCCAGCAATACCGCGCCGGGAGCTTCAATTCGACCACGATATCCAGCGACTGGGGTGCCGCAATCCTGATCCTCATTGCCGTACAGGTCCTATTGAGCGTCCTCCTGGCGATCGTGGTGAGCATTATCACGACCATTAAGACGAGGGAAGATGAAGCGGTCCAAACCGATGAACGTGACAGGCTCATAGAATTGAAAGCCGACCGGGTATCCTACACTGTGTTCGGCATCGGTTTTCTTCTGGCGATGATCGTGTTAGCCGTCGGGATGCCTCCGCTCGTGATGTTCAACCTGATCGTCTTCTCGGTTCTCGGGGCGGGGATCATTGGCTATATCACAAGGCTCTACCTGTACCGCAGGGGGTTCTGAGATGGGGAAATCCAGGGTTCGCAACGATATTCGGAAATATCGCTTTTTCCATGACGAAATGACACAACAGGAACTCGCTAAAAAGGTCGGCGTTACCCGCCAGACGATCATTGCCATGGAAAAAGGACAATACTCGCCATCATTGGAGCTAGCTTTTCGGATCGCGCGTGTTTTCAACGTGCAGTTAGAAGAGATCTTCTCGTATGATGCTGAAGAAGAAAAGGAAAAAAATCAATGAAAGCGGTCGTATACCGGGCGTACGGTTCGCCGGATGTCCTTCTTATCGAAGATGTAGAAATTCCCATCCCTGAAGATAACGAAGTGCGGATCAGGATCCATGCCTCTGCGGTAACCTCAACGGACCCTATCGACCGCAAAGGCGAGCCTTTCATCGCGCGCCTGGCGACGGGCTTGACGGGCCCCAGGAACCCGATCCCGGGTGGTGTGCTGGCTGGGGAAATCGACACCGCCGGTAAGAATGTGACCCGCTTCAAGCATGGCGACCGGGTTTTCGGGACCTCAGGTATCCACCTGGGCGCGCATGCGGAATACATATCCTTACCGGAAGACGCCGCACTGGGTTTCATGCCGGACAAGATGACCTTTGAAGAGGCGGCC
>JBFGQG010000163.1:0-7398 GCA_041564295.1 Anaerolineales bacterium
ACCTCAACCGCCCGTTTACACGAGTAGATGGCCGGCAAACCCTCCTATCCTGGAGCGCCACCATGTTCGAATACCTGATGCCGCGCCTGCTGATGGACAGCGAGCCCGGCACGCTGTTCCGCCAAACCCTGGAAGTGGTTGTCGACCGCCAGATCAAGTATGGGCGTGAGCGACAAACTCCCTGGGGAATTTCAGAATCAGGGTATTACGGTTTTGATTCTAATCAATTCTATCAATATCGTGCTTTTGGAGTACCCGGGCTGGGTTATAAGCGTAGTTTAGCCGATGACCTGGTCATTACCCCCTATGCTAGCTTGCTTGCGTTGCCGCTGCGCCCACGGGCGGTTCTCCAGAATCTGGAACGCCTAAAGCAATTGGACATGCTGGGCATGTACGGCTTTTATGAGGCAGTCGACTTTACACCGGCACGTCTCGTTTTAGGCCAGGAGATGGCGATCGTGCAGTCTTACATGGCTCACCACCAGGGGATGATCATGCTCTCGCTGGTCAATTATTTGCAGGGCGATGCGATGGTTGGACGTTTCCAGCGTGACCCGCGCATCAAAAGCGTCGAATTGCTGTTGTTGGAGCAGATTCCGAGAGACGCCCCTATTGAGCCGCAGACGGTGGAAAGTTCCCCGGCATTACGCGCTGTTCATCCCGGCATCCACGCCATCCCCTGGCAGGTGAATCCACGAGCGCCACAGCCCAGGGTGCACTACCTGTCGAATGGCCAATACAGCGTATTAATTACCGCCGCAGGCGGTGGATACAGCGCCTGGAAGGACGTCGCCCTGACCAGATGGCGCCCTGACACCACGCTGGATGACTGGGGAACCTGGATATACGTTCAGGACGAGGATGGTGGCGCGACCTGGTCGACAGGCCTCCAACCAACTTATGCGGCTGCCGATACGCAAGAAGTTTTCTTTAACAGCCATTATGCTGAGTTCCGCCGCCAGGATGGTTCCGTGGCTGTCTCGACAGAGGTCTTCGTCGCTCCGGAGGATGATGTAGAGGTTCGTCTGGTAACGCTTTCGAACCATGGAGACCAGCCGCGGAATATACGATTGGTCAGTTATGGAGAGGTCGTTCTTGCTCCACAGGCTGCGGATGCTCGACACCCGGCTTTCAACAAGTTGTTCATCGAAAACGAGCCGCTTCCGAGGGGCAATGGTTTATTGTTCCGCCGTCGGAAGCGTTCAGGATCAGAAGAAGAGAATTTTCTGATCCATGCACTTGTGACTGAACCAGGCGAGAACACGCAGATTCGGCCAAGATTTGAAACGGACCGGGGCCGGTTTCTGGGGCGCGGCCGCACTACCCGAAGACCATCTGCACTCGAAGCCGGCTCACCGCATGTGAACGGAACTTCTCTGGATCCAATTTTTTCGATCAGCCAATCTGTCTATTTGCCGCCGCATGCCACCGTACGCCTGGCATTCTTGACGATTGCTGCAAATTCCGTGGATAAATCTCAAGATACCCTCAATCGTTACTCCTCGATGCACGCAATCCAGGCCGCCCTTAAACAGGCTCAGGTGCTTGCGGAAGAAGAAATGAACGAGCTGGCGATTTCCCATGATCAGTTGAAAAACTTTCAAACCCTTTTATCTTTATTGGTTTTTCCCTCCTCTGCCCTGCGGGCCAGCCAGGAGCGACTGGCTGCTAATCAGAAAGGACAGCCGGGACTGTGGGCTTTTGCGATTTCCGGCGATTACCCTATCTTGCTTGTCGAAATTCAATCCGAGCAGGAGCTTACGCTAGCCCGGGAGCTCCTCCAGGCGCATACCTACTGGCGCAGGCGCCAGCTTAAGATCGATCTGGTGTTTTTTGATAAGCAGGGAACCAGCTACAACCAGGAGCTCAGCTCGCAGCTCTACCAATTGATTGCTAGAATGGAAAGCGAAGGATGGCTGAATCGTCGCGGAGGTATCTTCCTGCTCCATGCGGACCAGATTGGGGATGCAGATAGGATATTATTGGAAACGGCCGCCAGGGTAGTAATTGACGGGGTCAGGGGAACACTGGCTGAGCATCTTCTGCAAATCACAATCCTCGAGCATACACCCGCAAGGCTGCCACCTTTCCTTCCATTGCTGCCTGCCGGGCTTGATCCGCAACCAACCGCTGCCCTGCCACGTCCTCAGGACCTGCGGCATGATAACGGCCTGGGCGGCTTCAGCCCAGACGGATCTGAGTACTGCATCTACCTCGTTCCCGGGCAGGTTACTCCTGCCCCATGGGTCAATGTGGTCGCAAATTCACACTTCGGTTTTCTGACCAGTGAGTCCGGGCTTGGAACTACCTGGTCCGAAAATAGCGGAGAAAACCGGCTGAGTCCCTGGGAAAATGACCCCATTTCCAATGGACCGCCCGAGGTGGTGTATTTACGGGATGAAGAAACAGGTATCGTCTGGACACCTACTCCCCAACCAGCGCCTGCGCCGGCCCCTTATCTGACACGGCATGGTTCCGGATACACCATCTTCGAACACCACAGCCACGGTTTACGCCAGAAGCTGCGGGTGTTCAGTCCACCGGATGCCCCGCTTAAAATCGTGCAGCTACAATTGGAAAACACCTGGAATCAGGCGCGGCGCATTACGGCTACTTATTACGTTGAATGGGTGTTAGGTGTTAACCGTGAGGACTCACAGCAGTATTTGATTCCGGAGTACAACGACGATCCTCAGGCATTGCTGGTCCGCAATCCTTACAACACTGAATTCTCTGACCGGGTGGCTTTCGTTTCAGCCAGCAACCCTTTGCATGGTTTGACCGCTGACCGAACAGAGTTCCTGGGGCGGATGGACAACCTTGAAGCACCGGCCGGGCTCACCCGGATAGGCCTGGCTGGCACTGTGGAGCCTGGGTTGGATCCCTGCGGCGCGCTGCAGCTCCACATCGATATCCAACCTGGTGGATCGGAACAAATTTATTTCGTAATGGGGCAGGCTGAGGATCGAGAAACTGCCCTGGCATCGATCCGCCAGTTCCAGGATCCTCAACAGGTGGAAACCGCCTGGAATGACAACTTCCGGTTCTGGAACGATCTGCTTGGTATGGTGCAGGTTGAAACTCCCGAACCAGCTGTTGACCTGCTGCTCAACCGCTGGCTTTTATATCAGAGCCTGGTCTGCCGAATCTGGGGGCGGACCGCCTTTTACCAGTCCAGCGGAGCGTATGGATTTCGCGATCAGCTCCAGGACGTTATGGCGCTTTTGTATGTTGCGCCGCAGCTGGCCCGCGAGCACATTTTACGCGCCGCCCGGCACCAGTTTGAAGCCGGTGACGTGCTGCATTGGTGGCACCCCCCCTCCGGGCGCGGCGTGCGGACCCGTATCAGCGACGATCTGCTCTGGCTGCCTTATGTGACTGCCGAATATGTAAGTGCTACCGGAGATGAGTCGATCTTGTCCGAGAAGGTGCCTTTCCGAATTTCTGCCCTGCTGAAACCAGGGCAGGATGAGCACTTTGGACTGTACCCGGAAACCGACAAGACTTACACGATTTTCGAGCATTGTCGCCGTGCACTGGTCAGGGGCATGACATCCGGGCCGCACAACCTGCCCTTAATGGGTGGTGGGGATTGGAATGACGGTATGAATCGAGTGGGAATCGAAGGCCGCGGCGAGAGCATCTGGTTGAGCTGGTTCCTGTACGACACCCTCAATCGTTTCGCCGACCTGTGTGAGCGGCATGGACAGGATGAACCGGCAGCGGGCTATCGCCAACGAGCCTCCGATCTGGCCCAGGATATTGAACACTGTGCCTGGGACGGCGATTGGTTCCTGCGCGCATTTTATGATGATGGTTCACTCCTGGGCTCCTCAGAGAATCTGGAATGCCAGCTTGATTCAATCGCGCAATCCTGGGCGGTCCTTTCCGGTGGCGGCGACTCGCAGCGCGCCGGTAGGGCGATGCAAAACGTGTATGATCGACTGGTGCAGCGCAGCGAACGACTCGTGCTTCTGTTTTCACCTCCCTTTGACAGGACCCTGCGAGACCCCGGTTACATCAAGGGATATCCGCCCGGTGTGCGCGAGAACGGCGGTCAGTATACCCACGCCTCACTATGGTCTGCCTGGGCTATGGTCAGGTTGGGTCGAATCAAGGAAGGTTTCGAATTATTCCAGCTGCTTAACCCGATCTTGCATGCGGACACCTCGGAAAAAGCCGCCCGCTACAAGGTAGAACCGTATGTCGTTGCGGCGGATGTTTACAGCGTCGCGCCTTATATCGGTACAGGGGGTTGGACCTGGTACACCGGATCCAGCAGTTGGATGTACCGCCTCGGTCTGGAAGGGTTCCTGGGATTGAAAAAAAGAGGGGAAGTGCTGGAAGTGGACCCGCACATTCCGGCTGATTGGGCTGGTTATCGCGTCACGTATCGATATGGGGTTTCAACTTATGAGATTCAGGTGCAGAATCCAGATCATGTCAACCAGGGTGTTGAGCAAATATCCTTGAATGGTCAGAATCTCCCGGACAAAGTGATCCCACTCTCGCAGGATGGCGGCACACACTCAGTATTGATAATCATGGGATGAACATCCCCTGGACAGCTTTCACAGGAGTAGCCGTGAATGTAGTGGAGTTTCAAACCGGTTCGTGCATCGGATGGTCCGTATACTTCTTCTGGCGGCTCTGCAGCGAGCGGATGAAACCCCGGCCATCTTCCACATCCAGTTCCTGGACGTTGATCATCCGGTCGTAGGTATCCTGGATGAAATCCTTGAAAAAACGCAGTCTCGTATTCAGCCCCTGCAGATAAGAAGGACTCTTGCCTTCCTTCGCCAACGTCGATAAATAAAACTCGATCCTCGGTCCAAAGCGATCATCATATACTCCTTGCTTCCCTTTCTCACCATCATTTTTCTCCTCGTTCCCGATTTGGTTGACTGGCGTTGACGCCTGTTGAGAAACCGGGAAATTAATTGGACGAATCCCCTGGAATAATCGTTTTCCGGAAATATGCGGTTTTTGCGAAAGTGGGGCGATTAACGCAAAAACCTGCCTTTCAGCAGGTCTTGGTAGGAGAAAAACCCGGTATTAACCCCTGTATTGAGTGTTAAAGTGGGAATTGAGTAAGCGCGGCAGGACGCCCACCTGAGGTGGGTCCGAACCTGCAACCAATGGTCTCAAAAAGTGGGCGTCTGCAGGATAAAACCCCGTCTTTCCTGTCTACACATTCCAGAATCAGGCAGGATTCAGGTCTATTTTGTCCATAAAATCTATCTGTTCCAGGCTATTTGCACCCAAACTGCACCCGAAAAGGGAAGGCGACTCGACAAACAAACTCTATTTCGGAATAATCCTAACACTCAATATGGACTAAATGTGAGGAGGCAGGTCCGCTAGTTACGCAATAATTGACAATCTCATGGGCGATATGTTTGGAGTTACCCCGTTATTGTGGACACCTGATGGCTTGGGAATGAACGGTTGGCTTGGTGTGCCCGCTGCGAAGGCGGGCGCTTCAACCACGCATAGTACCCGCTGATCGAGACTCCCAGCACCCGGCACATCATGGTGATCGGATAAAAGTCCCGGTGCGCTTTCATGAACCGGAAGACTTGGGTGGCACGGCATCCGTCTCCTCCGGAGTGGTTTTTACTGCCCGAACCAGGCCGGGGCTTTTTTTAGAATATCGCGTTCCTGGCGCAGTCGCTTATTCTCGCGTCACAGACGGGCCAGTTCGGCCTTCTCATCGCTGGTGTCGCCGTCTTCTCTCTCGCCGCGATCGAGTTGGTCCTGGACGATCCAGTTGCGGATGGTCTGTGCACTTGGTTCAAACTTCTTCGACAGCTCTTCGGCGGTTCGACCGGCGCGCACCAGAGCGAGGACCTGTTGACGATATTCTTCCGGGTAAGAGGGACGTGATCCGGGCATGTCAATCTCCATTTGCCCAAGCGTATCATTGTCCATTAAACCGGGTCAACTCCAAGCCGAGATTCCCGGATTGGGGTGTAAAATACAGACTGGCCAATTTAGTGCTTTTCTACACCCGCTTTTTACATCCAAATAAGCTACACACTCCGATTAGCGGATCAAACCAGGAACAGGAGATTAGATATGCGAATTCTTAAAATCCACTATCGATCCCAATTCGCTCTGTTATTCCTCCTCCTGGCCGCCCTGGCCTGTCAATTTCCTGCAGCTGTAACTCCTGAACTTGAAGTCACTTCACCGCCTCCCGTTGCAACTCGGACACCTTTCCCCCCTACCGTAACCCCTATTCCTTCCCCAACTCCTCTCAATGTCGAGGTCAGCATACTGACAGAAGAAGAGATCATCTTCGATTGGGAAACCGATCGCTGTGCAGATTTCCACTCGGCTGACCTTCCGGTCCGCGCCTTTCGCAATGCCGATGGGCAGATCCAGCTTTCGCTCCCCTTCCCGGTCAATTACCGCATGATCGGTCCGGATTTTGACAGCCTGGTGGTGGATTGTGATCCCATCATGCAGTCGGGATGGAATCTGGATCCAGCGGTCTTTGACTTCAATGAATGGCTGGCATCCTTTTACACTTTTGACGGTCAGACCATTTATGCACTGGTCCACAATGAGTTTCACGGCGATGAGGCCTCCGCATGGCATATCCATAGAGACCTGAGCGGAAACCAGGGCGAAAAAGATTGGTCCTACTTCTACTGGAATGGCTCCAGCTACTCGCCGATGGTTTTCGATGCAGCCGACAATTCCTGGCGCGGGTCAGGCGACCTTTGCCGGATCGGACCGGGCTGGATGCATCCGGACTTCGGTTGCGATCCAGCTCTGGCCTGGACCAGCCCGCAGGATGGGCGCATCACCTTAACCGGAAATTACGGCGGGAACGACCCGGGTGGTGGTGATGGCGTAGTCGCATCTATTTTCTTGAATGAGAGTGAAATCTGGTCGCAGACGATCGAGAACGGCGATGATGGAATGTACTTTCAATTCCTGGAAATCGATGTCATCGCCGGTGATGTGCTCTACTTCCGGCTGGACGACCGAGCAGATCCCGGCTGGGATTACTTGGCATTTGACCCCCAGATCAATTTTGGTCCCGACCCCTGTCCCGACACGGTTTTTGCTGGCTGCAACTACATCAGCATCACCTCCGCGATCTCAATCGATGGGGGAAAGACTTTCACGCACCCGCCCGGACCCGATCATCTGGTCGCAACCTGGCCCTACCCCTATACGATCGCTCGTGGACTGTTGGCGATGTGGCAGCCCAGCAACATCGTCCAACATCCTACGGATGGCTATTTCTATGTCCTGGTGCAACGGGATGACGTGCCCCTGGAAGGCCAGGGTCTACTCCAGGGGATGTGTGTGATGCGGACGATGGACCTCTCGGACCCAGATAGTTGGCGGGCCTGGGACGGCGAGGGCTTCAACATGCGCATG
>JBFGQG010000164.1:0-7364 GCA_041564295.1 Anaerolineales bacterium
GGCCGGCTACCGGCAGTATGATTCAGTCCATGGGACAGGTCTGCCACGGCTGTTCGGTGTGCAGGCTGCAGGCGCAGCACCGCTCGTGCTCGGGCATCCTATCGAAAAACCTGAAACCGTCGCCACGGCGATCCGCATCGGGCGGCCTGCCCGGGGCGAACAGGCGCTCGCAGCCGCTGAACAATCCGGAGGCTGCATAATCGCTGTGACCGACGACCTGATCCTCTCAATGCAAAAAAGGTTGGCATCGGAGGGTATCTGGGTTGAGCCTGCGAGTGCCGCAGGTATCGCAGGGCTGGAAGTTGAGATTAGCGCCGGCAGACTGGACCCGCGGGGGAAGCAGATTGTGGCCGTTTGCACAGGTCATGGCATGAAAGACCCCGATATCGTCACAAAAGACCTGGAGCCGCTGGTGCTGAATGCCGACCTTGCAGAGCTTGAGGCCGCAATCGTGGGGTAAGGTTTACAACCTGACCAGACGGGCCCGGTGGATTTCCTGATTCCTTTCAAGGTCGCGCAATATTGAAGCCGGTACACGCGAATCGACGTTGATGAAACTGACGGCGCGCCCGCCATGCGTTTCTCTGCCGTAGCGCCAGTTTGCGATATTGATCCCTGCCTGGCCTAGCTGCGTACCGACTTTGCCGATAATTCCGGGCACATCATCGTTTTCCAGGATCACGACGAAACCGTTCGGATGGGCATCGACCACAAAATCGTCATACTGGACCAGGCGGGCTTCCCCGTTGGCAAAAAGCACTCCGGCAACGGTTCGATTGCCGGAGTGTCCATCTTCTCCCTGCCAGTGAATCCGGCAGATCATGAGATTCGGATAGTCTGCCTGCGTCAGCAGGTTTTTGGCCTGGGCAGTTATAACGCCCTGCTCAAACGCCAGAACAGGTGCAGAGATCCAGTTCACAGGATGGTCAGAGACCGGCAGCAGCATACCCGCAAGAAGCACCGCAGCAACAGGCCGGATGAGGTTGCGTAAGCCCTCACCGAGTAATTCCACTTCGACACTTTTGATCCAGCCTTCTGCCAGCTGTCCCTGCAGTTTTCCCAGCTTCGAAGCGAGGTGAATATATGGCCTGACGGCTGTATAAGGCGACTCCTGGTTGAACGGCAGATTGACAACATTGCGGTAATCTGTGCCGTTAAGCGCATCCAGTACGTCTGCGATGAGTTGCTTTCCGGTCAGGTCCTGGCTTTCAATCGTGTTCTGGTTCAAATGAGGTGCGGGTAAAACGCGTGGGTGCCGGATCAACTCGTTCGTCGCATCCGGCGGCTCGACACCAAACGTATCCAGGGCAGCGCCGGCCAATTTCCCTGCCTCCAGCGCCAGCAGCAGGGCTTTTTCGTCAACAAGGTCGGCGTGCACCACGTTCACGAGGACCGCAGATGGCTTAACCAGGTCGAAGGCAGCGGTGTTAAGGATTGGACTGGTCGACCCGTTCGGGACCGTCATCGGTACGATCACGTCGGCGCGGCGGAGCAGTTCATCGAAGTCGACGATTTCAACGCCCTGCGCGCGGACGAGCGAGACGTCAATATTCGGATCGTAGACGAGGACATGCATCCCAAAAGCCTGGGCTCTCATCGCAGTTTCTCTTCCCAACCTGCCAAATCCGATAATGCCCAGTGCCTTTCCGTGGAGCTGGAAACCAATGAGCTCGTGCCTCATCCAGCGCCCACTCCGCAAGCCCCTGGCGCCTTCCAGCGTATGCCTTGCCAGTGCAAGCAGCATCCCAAAGGCATGTTCAACGACGGCATATATGTTTGCAGCAGGAACATTGATGACCATTATGCCGCGGGCTGTCGCTTCATCAATATCGATATTATTCAAGCGTGCGCCTGCCCTTGCAATGACCTTTAGCCTGGGTGCGCAATCAAGCAGCTCTGCATCGACGATCGTTGCTGCTCGAATGATCAGCGCGTCAGCTTCCGGAAGCGCTGCCAGCACGGCCTCCCTGGCAGTAAAAGGACCTTTTACCGTCAATCCAGCATTGCTGCGCAGGGCTTTCCACGCTGATTCCGGCAAATGGTCGGCCACGATGATCAGCACAGCTAAATCCTCCTGACCGAATCCCAGAACGATTTTGCTAGCTCCGGATCCATAAAAGAAACACTACCATCCAGGATGTGGCTCAGTCCGTCGGCCCAGATGCGCGTGAATCGCGGGGTGTTGCCCGAAATCCCGAGGCTCAGTGGAAGGATCGGGGTCAGCGTATGGGTTCGAATGTAGATCGGGGATTGTTCGGCAACTCGATCACGATAAGCAATGCCCCCGAAACCGATGAAAAGGTCCACCTCGTCCGCAGCTTCGAGGTCCGAGCCGCCGTCACCTACGAGCAGTGCCCGGCCAGGGAATTGCCGACGGATTTCGCGAATTACTTTAATTTTCCCGCTCGTACCTGAAAGCGGATGCGCTTCGTGGGCGAGGTAATTGGCACGCATATTCTTACCGTTCGGTTGGTCCCAATACCGCCACCATTTGCCTGCCAGCTGGTCATATTCCATTCCGACGGCAAATATCCGCTCGCGTGGAACGCCCAGCCAGACTCCGAAATCTCTCACGGGCTCGATTAGCCCTCCGCTGACGATGAAAACCAGTACTCCAAGCGTCTGAAGAGCTTCGATCACTTCTCTTGCACCGGCCACGACCGTTTCCCGGTAAATTTTAGCGATCGCCCGGACCTCTTCCTGGGTTGGATTGGCGGCACCGAGCCGGTGTCCGTAAACGGCCTCAAGGGGCAGGTCGCCTTCCATGGCACGTTTTGTCATTGCAGCAACGTCATGCTCATGCCCGCTCATCCGGGCGAGTTCGTCGATTCCTTCAATTGTGCTGAGAGTCGAATCGCAGTCGAATATTACGACCGTGTGTATCGGCCAGACGGATGGCAGATTGGAAGTATTTTGCGGAGTCATAAGGTTTGTTTGTTTGGCTGGCTTGTTTTAAAGAATTGTAACGCGCAATTCGGATGGCGGATGGTGTGACAACCCTCTCACTGCTCGCTGATTCGAGGGATGGTTAAACATCCCCACACACCTTGGCGCACATCAGGTAGAATGACTCGGGTATGTTCACCATTCGAACTGTTTCAATCCTCTTCTTGATGCTGCTGTTGGCGGCTTGCACCGCTGTAGCTGGCCCGGTCGCGCCGGACATCGATTCCTCCCCCCCTTCACCAACAGCAGCGGTTGAGATTACCGTAAGCGTCCAGCATGATCCGCCTACCCCTCCGGCTTTAATCACGGAGGCCGTCCAGATACCGTCGCCTGCCGCAACGAATACGCCCGAACTGACACCGGCCCAGGATCCAGTTTTCCCGCTCTCACGGCCTATTCTGCCGCCGGGACGCGTTGTCATCGACCCCACCTATCGCTTTGGCACCTCGCATGGTGGAGAGCGAGAGCTTCATCACGGCGTTGAATTCCTCAATTCGCAGGGAACGCCTGTACACGCGGCGGGAGAAGGGGTCGTTCTCTTTGCAGGGGATGATTACAACGGCAGCCCATACAGTCCACGCGGTTGGTTCGCATTTTACGGGCTCTTCGTCATTCTGGAGCATGATTTTTCCGGCCTGGAATCACCGGTCTACACGCTCTACGGACACCTGTCGGAAGTCTCTGTCGAAACCGGGCAAACCGTTGCAAACCACCAGCAGATCGGTCTTGTCGGTTTTACCGGTGCAGCTGTAGGCAGCCACCTGCACTTCGAGGTCCGGTATGGCGGCACGACCTACTCCGACAGCCGCAATCCGGAAATCTGGCTGGCGCCGGAACCGGAAAACGGATCGCTCGTCGGGCGTATCCGGGACGCAAATGACCTGCCAGTTCCCGTCTTATCCCTGCAGCTGTCATCTCTCGACAACCCCGCCTATACACAGTATTTCAGCACATATGAAGACGCGAGCCTCAGTTTCCAGTTGCCTTTTGAAGAGAATTTCGCCATCGGCAACCTGCCACCTGGCATGTATGAACTGTCTTTCATTGCATACAAACTCGAAAAACACACGATTGAAATCCTGCCCGGTGAACTGACCCAGGTCGAAATCATAATCGGAGAGAAAGAGTGAACCGCATCCTGCTCGCCGGAATTTGCATCTTACTCGCTGGATGTGATTCCAGCCCTTCCATCCGGACGCAACCGTCTCCGATTCAGGCGGAAAATATCCCTACGCCCGGGGCGGAAAACGCAACCGCACCGACACCGTTCCAGCCTGCCCTCCCAACATTACCATTCCCAACGCCGGAAGGATTCGACCCGCCGGTTTCAACTCCTTACGAACTGACGATCTGGGTCCACCCCACACTGGAAACTGATCTCCCGCCTTTTCTAACAGCTTCTCTTTCCCGGGAAACGGCCATCCTGACCATCGACCTGGCTGAAAACCAAGAGCCGGTCTTCGCTACCCGCACATACGCTCTCGCAGCCCCTTTCCACACAATCGAAGACGGCATCACATATACAGAACTCAACCGCCTTTGGACAGAAGACAGCAGCACACTGGCCATGTCACCCGAAACTGCTGCCCTGCTGCAAAACGCCTGGGAACCCGGTGGAGCGGATGCGGTCGTGGTCCCAGCCACAGAACTTGTCGAGGCCGCCTGGAATTCCGGGCGTTTTGCCATCCTGCCGTTCCACCAACTGGGCCCGAAGTGGAAAGTGCTGGCCGTGGACGGGCGGTCACCTCTACATAAAGATTTCGATCCGGAAGGTGATCCCCTCACTTTCCATTTTGCACTTCAGGGCGATCCCCGCATCGTCGAAGCGTTGAACGCTCTCTTCGGCCCGGATACTCCAGCGCCGCTCACGCAAAAGACCAATCGAGACCCTGGTAAGCTCACGACCGTCGTCCTGACCGGCGTCACTGCCCTGGTCCGGGCTACCGCTTTCACCATGGAACAACGCGGGCTGACCTACCCGGCACGCGACATCGGCGGTTGGCTCCGCGATGCAGATATACTTCATATTTCCAACGAAGTGCCGTTCGCAGAGGATTGCCCGCCGCCCAACCCACTCCAGGTCGGCGTCCGGTTCTGCTCAGACGAAAAATACATCACCCTCCTGGAAGATATCGGCACTGATATCGTGGAATTGACGGGAGACCATTTCCATGATTGGGGGGCCGCTGCAATGTTGTTCACGCTCGACCTATACGCCGAAAGAGGTTGGCCTGTATACGGCGGAGGGGCCACATACGATGAAGGGAAACAGGCTGTCCTATTTGAACGGAATGGGACCCGCATCGCCTTCATCGGCTGTAACGGTAAAGGTCCTGTCTTTGCACGCGCTTCGGCCAGCGACCCAGGTTCAGTCGAATGCAACATGGATTGGATGACGTCTGAGACATCCAGGTTGACGAAGGCCGGCTACCAGGTGATCGCGACTTTCCAACACAATGAATACTACACCTACGCCGTGACAGAGCCGATAAAGCGAGATTTCCGCGCTGTGGCGGATGCAGGCGCGGTGATCGTCAGCGGGAGCCAGGCCCACCACCCGCACGGGTTCGAATTCAGAGAAAACGCTCTGATCCATTACGGCCTGGGCAACCTCTTTTTCGACCAACTCGGGATTAACCCCGGAACCGAACAGGCTTTCATCGACCGCCATGTTTTCTACGATGGCCGTTACCTGGGAGTTGAATTGCTGACCATCCGCTTCGAAGACTTTGCCCGCGCCCGGCCGATGACGATTGACGAGAGAATGAATCTCTTGCGCCTGGTTTTCGAAGCGTCGATCTGGTAACGTTCTACAAGCTGTGTGGTACACTACGCGCATCTCAAATCCAGGAGTGAATTAATGAGCATTCGACCCGACCATTGGATAAGAAAAATGGCAATCGAGCACGGCATGATCGAACCGTTCGAGCCCGCACAGGTGCGCAAGGGCGTCATCTCCTACGGCGTTTCTTCATACGGGTACGACATCCGTGTCGCTAATGAATTTAAAATCTTTACGAACGTTTATTCCGCAATCGTCGACCCGAAAAATTTCGATCCGCGCTCGATGGTCGATTACACGGGCGATGTCTGCATTATCCCGCCGAATTCCTTTGCCCTGGCAAAGACGATCGAATATTTCCGTATTCCCCGCAGCGTGATCACAATCTGTGTGGGAAAATCGACGTACGCCCGCTGCGGTATCATCGTCAACGTTACACCGTTTGAACCGGAATGGGAGGGATACGTCACCCTGGAAATCTCGAACACAACGCCCCTTCCGGCAAAAATCTACGCCAACGAAGGGATCGCACAAGTGCTTTTCTTCGAATCGGATGATATCTGTGAGGTTTCCTACAGCGACAAAAAAGGCAAATACCAGAAACAGCAGTCGATTGAACTGCCGAAACTCTAATTCTTGAAGCCGGTCGCCATATTTTTCGGGTATTTGTTCGAGCGTTTCGTTGTAAGATAACGTATTGTTATATGGATGTTATTCACCTGAAAGCAGCAGAAACACGCTTAATCCCATCCATTCAATGAAACGAATGTAACAGCACTAATCTCCGCCGTAAACGCGGAAGAACTTCCCGGCCCAGATCTAGAGCCGGACGAAAAAAGAGGAATAAAGATGGATTGGTTGTCACAACCGGAAAGCTGGATCGCTCTGCTAACCCTGACATCACTGGAAATTGTCCTTGGCATCGACAACATCATTTTCATTTCGATCCTGGCTGCAAAATTACCGGAATCTCAGCAAGACCAGGCGCGGCGACTCGGGCTGATCATGGCCATGCTGACACGCGTCCTGCTCCTGTTCTCCCTCAACTGGCTGACCAGTCTCACAACGCCTTTCCTGCACATCGGCTCTTTTGAACTGACCGGTCGTGCGCTGATCCTGCTGGTCGGCGGATTGTTCCTGCTTGCCAAGGCGACGTTCGAAATTCACGACAAGCTGGAAGGCGAACATCATAAGAAAGATGCTGACGTCAAAGCCGCATTCAACAGCGTCATCATCCAGATCATGCTGCTCGACATCGTCTTCTCGCTGGATTCGGTCATTACGGCTGTCGGCATGGCAGACCAGCTGGCGATCATGGTCATTGCCGTCGTTATCGCGGTCCTGATCATGCTCTGGTCTTCCGGTCCTATCAGCGATTTCGTTAATGAACGCCCGACGGTCAAGATCCTCGCCCTCAGCTTCCTGCTGTTGATCGGGGTCTCGCTCGTCGCCGAAGGTTTCGAGTTTCACATCCCGAAGGGATATATTTACTTCGCTATGGGCTTTTCGGTCCTCGTGGAAATGTTGAACATCCGTTTGCGGGCCAGGAACGAACCGGTGAAATTACGCAACGTACCGTCGCCGGTGGAAAAAGGGGCGAAGTAAGCGAGCAGACGGACCACGCATACACACAAAC
>JBFGQG010000165.1:0-7363 GCA_041564295.1 Anaerolineales bacterium
AAGCGTATCTGGCTTCTGCCCAGGCGCTCCTCGAAGAAAGGCAGTTGAAGGTAGATCCAGCTGGAGGAACACTGGCGGCAATTTTCGAAGCTGGAGACTGCAAGTTTCTCGAAGGTGGGAATCCTGTCAACCAGCAATTCTGGATGGCACAGGCTTCTGCCGGCGGGCAGAAAGCCGAAGGATATACATCGGCCTTCAACCTGGATGAATATGACCTCGCTGCAACGGAAAACGGTGTGGTGCCCAAAGGACGCCAGCTGCGATTCTTTACACGTGCCAGCGCTTTTCCCACCAGGGATGATGGCGTCTCAAGGGTTGCCGCGGCGTTCGCCGGCAATTTTTCCGATGTTTTTATTACGGGACAGATTGCGAGTACAGTGTTTCTATTTGATATCCATAATCCAAGTAAGCTCACGAATATTTCTCCGCAGTTTGTTTGGGAGAGTCAGGTTTCGAACGATGGGGGAGGTTATGAAACATTCATTTTCTATAAAGTCATCAACTGCGGTACAGATGCTGGACTAAGCGGGATGGAAACGTTTTTCTCTTTGAATGGGACGCTCTTAATGTCTTTTTCTGAAGAGGAAGCTGGGGCTCTAAACGGCAGCGTTGTTCTTCCTGACATCAAGGAAGAGAGATACCAGGTGTTGATGTACGTCATGAGTGTTTCAAGCGCAGGCAGCATTCAGGATACCGAATACGGGATTTACCATTCTGCCATTACCAGGATGCAGGTTGATGTGCTCATGAACTTTGTGCAGGGACGCGGGCGAGAATAGTAATCAACCAGATGAATCGATATTCAAAAAAGACCGGAATTTCCGGTCTTTTTTGAAAAATATGTTGATGACTTGTTTAGCTGCACCTGTTTCGCCATCAGTATGCCGATGACTTATTAATCAGGCCCATCAGCCTGAATCGCAAAAAAGCGGTTCTTGCCGGTTTCTTTGGCTTTGTAAAGCGCTTTGTCTGCAAGGTTGAGCATATGCAGGTAGTCCGGGTGGCCATCATATTCCACGATCCCGATCGACATCTCGAGGCTGGTTGAGATTCCATTGGTCAGGTTGAATTGCCTGATCGCCAGCTGGTTGAGCAGCTTCTTGGCGACAGTGATGCTGGTTTCGGCATCAGCGCCGGCCAGGACGATCAGGAACTCGTCGCCGCCAAGACGAAAGATATAGTCCGTGGCGCGTACCTGGGAGACGAGGAAGTCGCCGAAAATTGTAATGGCCTTGTCTCCGATTTCATGCCCGTGCTGGTCGTTGATGGTTTTGAATTCGTCAATGTCGCAAATCAGCAATGAGAACATTGATTCAGAGACCTGTGTCGTCCGGATCATATTCTGCATGACTGGCGGCAGGAACCGTCGGTTAAACAGGCGTGTAAGCGGGTCTCTGCCGGCTTCCATTTCATAGGCGCGCGACGCAAAATCACCGAGCAGCCAGGCTGCGTGCGAGACGTTTTCATTCAGGGCCTCAACGGCGAGTGAAAGCTCGTCCCTGGTTTCATAGCCCTGCAACCGGTTTATTCTTTCGACGATCTCCTGGGTGCTTCGCAGCTGGCTTTGCAGCTTCATCGTTAATTCAGGTTGCTCGGAAAATAAGAATTCGGCTTTATAAATGGCCCACAATCCGTAATCCGAGTGGTAAACCGACGGGAGCGCAGGACGTTTTTCCGGGTACTTTTCAAAAATAGAGACGATCGTTCTGCGCAGCCAATCGAACAGCGATGCGCGTAGCCGTTCCAGTTCTACGACCAGTGAGAGGCTGATCATGTTCATCCGCAAAGCTTTCGTCTCGTTCTCGTTTTCCAGCTGGTGGATAATGTAACTTTCGTTTATCAGGGAGGTTGAATAATCCAGCAGGTTGTTTATAAGCACGAGCGCATGAAACTTCTGAGGATCGCCCAGGTCCGATTCCAGCAAAATGTCGCCGATCTTATCTTTCAGCAGGCGAATGCCGTGGTTGACGAGCTTTATCGGTACGTTGATGCGAGCGTGTACCTGTCCGATAACTCGTTGTCGCTTGATATGATTGACAACCGCAGCTTGATCGTCCGGTCCGAACAGGTCCTGAAGCCATTGCGCGAGGGATTCGTGCAGGCGTTCAGAAACGATTTTGTGGTTGAGGTACGGCTTCGATTCTGAAATTTGCAGCAGGCTATTGTAAAAGTAGCCTGCCAGTTCGTAGGCATTTGGTGAAACCAGATTTTCAACCTGCTTTAATAATTCGGCATTGGGTTCTGTATAAATTTTAAAAAGTCTTTCGGAAATTTCATCACGCTCTACAGGGGTTTTTTCAATCATCGTACTGCCTCAATCCGGTATTGGCAACGAAGGATGGTTTTATTAAGGCGCCATACAGCCTGAGTTGAGGGGTTCGCGCCGGGTCTGATCATATCGAATCAACCAATTATAAATTTTATTGTTGAATTATGGGAGATGCAGAAAAAATTGAACATTAAGAAAACTGAATCTTTCTGGGAGAAAGTTGATTAACAACTGAAAAAATTGTATAGTATCTTAAAATACATTCCACTTCGGACTACATCGCAGGCGGGGGAAAGGCCTGAGGGGGCCTTCCAATGTCTTAACGCATGGACCGCTGACACGTGTTAGTGGTCTTTAATTTTAATTGGCGCTTCTGCTGAAAGTGAGGTGGTGGCTATTGAGCATTCGTTCGTTTTGGGTGGAAAGTTTTTCATTTGGTTCATTATTCAAAAGGAGACAGAAATGAAAAAGAGGGGATTTGTTGCGTTATTGGTCGTGCTGGCGTTGCTCTTCAGTGCGAACATCGTTTTGGCCGATAAGCCGATTGCAGTGAACGAAAAAGGGGAAGAGATCGCCTGGAAACTCTCCGATTGTACAAAAATCCAATCCGGCGAGCTGCTCGCTTCTGACGGCAACGTAATAACGACCGGCTACGACCAGTGGGGCTACAACTATCAGGGCCATATGTTCAACGGAACTTACTGCGACTCTTACCGCGATGCAGCCTGGTGCCAGCCTTATGCTGATGTCCAACTCATCATGAAGTGGAACGACGCCTGGCTATCCAACGTGGACTGCGGTGGGGATGGTTTGCTCGACCGCCATCACGGGTACCTTTCCTACAGAGGTTCCGGTGCCTGGCTGACCAACCACCAGAGCGGGACCTATGAACAGGACGGCAAGACCTGCAACTGGAACTATTTTGTAAAGATCGTGGCTGCTCCTTCAGATGCGACCTCGTCTGGCGGTATCTGGTACAACGCGGATGGGGTGGAGATTGGGACGGCCATCTGGGGTCAATTTGCCATCATCCAGCAGGTAGAAAATGATGCCTGCGGCGGTATTCATGGCCTGCAGTACCTCAGCCCGGACCATGCGGGATTCGGCGGCTGGTAAGCGTCTCTGCCCTCCTATCCTTAACGAACAACCTCGGCGATTTACGCCGAGGTTGTTTCATTTTACGGTAATTCCGCTCCCTGCATCTTTCTCTGGATAATTTCCACTTCAGCTACCGGCCTTTCCGACTTGTATCTATCAGCGGTATTGATGAAAACCTCATTTCCATTCTCCTGCAGGAGCTCCAGCATCGCAGAGGCCACGACCGGGTCAAACTGTGTTCCCGAGTTTCTCTCGATCTCTGCGCATATTTCGCCAACTGTCATGGCATTTCGATATGGCCTGTCAGACGCCATGGACTCGACCGCGTCGGCCACGGCCAGGATCCGTGCCTCAATGGGGATATCGTCTTTTTCCAGGCCGGACGGGTAGCCCTTGCCGTCAAACCGCTCATGGTGGTGGAGGACGATCGGGATCAGGTAATCCAGATTCGGCGACGTTTGCAGCAAGCTGGCGCCGAGCGTAGGATGATTCTGCATCACGTCATACTCCTCAGGTGTGAGTTTGCCGGGTTTGGAGAGGATCGAATCGGGGATGCCGACTTTACCGATATCGTGCATGAGACTTGCTTTCCGGATCGCTTCTATCTTCTGCTCAGAAAGGCCCAGTTTTTCCGCAATCATGACCGAATACTGTGAGACCTGCTTGGAATGGCCGAACACATATGGATCACGCAGATCGATGACTTCAGCGAATGCATTGTGGAGGGCTTCGTTGAGGTTGTGAATTTCCCTGGAGGTGATCTCCAGGGCTTCATTTTTCTCCTTAAGCTCCTGGACCATGTTCTTCGTGCGGGTAATATATTGGTCCTGGCTGACGCGCAGCAGGAAAAGGGGAACGATGACGACTGTCAGCCCCCAGAGCCCGTCCTGCAGGTAGGCATACGAAAGGCCGAAACCAATCAAGCCCATGGTCAGGTAGTATGGAGCCAGCCAGCGAAAACGCTCATTCCAGATCATCATGATAGGCGCGCCTGTATCCAGGTGCATAGCCAGAGAAACGGAAAGGGTTGTGCTGGCATAAACGATCACCATCGATACGAGACAGATTACGACCTGTACCCAGGGAGACTGATCAGCATAAACAAAACCTGATACCGATAACAGGAATAAATAAATCAGCCCTGCTAATGCCTGGTTGCTGAAATTAAAGAAAAAGCGGTTGAATTTGCTGCGATGCTTAAGCAGCGATGCAATCGCAAAAGCCAGGCTCAATACGAGTGCACCGACCGGTCCAAACAGCAGGATACCGGCCAGGATAGCTACGGCCGAAGTTGATATAGAACTGTTCTTGGCGTAGATGTCGATTGAAAGCCATTCTGCAGCAAGCACGATCACAGCAAACATACTCAGGCCAATCCAATCAAATCCCAGTGTGAATTTCACGATAATTCCCAGGATAGTGATCGTTATCGCTGACATTACACCGATATAGGCATTCACATACCAGCCTGGTCTCTTGATGGCCTGAGAGGTTTCAAAAGCCGGAATCTCTATTTCGCTCTCCCCACTTTCTCGAGCCCTTTCCGGGACAGGTTCTGGCTCAGCGACGGTACGGTTTTGCGAGGGAGCCACTTTGACTTCGCTAATCTTTTCGGTTTCCGATATTAGGTTGATCTGTCCCTTTTCGGTTGAGAAAATATTCTGATAATCCGCATTGGAGTGGACGAATACCCGGTTGCGTCCGCGCAGTTTTGCATGGTACAACGCGACATCCGCATTGTGCATGATCTCCGAGGCTGTCTGGCCGTCCGATTCACGTCCTGCCACACCGAAGCTGATCGTCGCCCGGATTGGGGTCACGCTCGTGGATACGGTGAATTCAGTCTCTTCGACTTTCTTTCGGATCTCTTCGATTCTTTCGAAAACCTCGTAAGGTGTCACCTCCGGCAGCATGATGGAAAATTCTTCTCCACCGAACCTGGCGACGATGTCGTACTCACGCATCGCGCCTTTCAAAATCTTCGCAATGCCGATCAGCACCACGTCGCCCGCCAGGTGGCCGTACGTGTTGTTGATATTGCGCAGCAAATCGAGGTCGGCCATGACGACCGTCAGCGGGCGTTCGAACCGTTCTGCCCGGTTCAATTCTTCGTTCAATGCATTTTCAAAGTAACGGGCATTGTAAAGCCCGGTCTTAGGATCTGTTTCGGTTTTTCTTTCGAGTGCGGGAATCTGGAGCGAGTGGTAAATCAGGTACAGCGGGATCAGGATGACCGGCGTCAGGTACGGGTTGAGCGACCAGATCAATTCCATGCCCAGACCAATGCACAGCATCGTTAAATCGATCATCAACGGCAGGAAATTGAATATGCCGGATTCCTTGAAAGTTTCACCCCTGGCAAGCCAGACGACCATGCCGACCAGGAAATGATTGACCAGGGTGACGATGACGAGGACGGCCAGAACCGTAGACGCCTGGGCTAAGAATTCAGTTTCGGAATTTCCGGAAAAGACAATATGAGCCAGTCCCCCGGCTTGAAACGCGAGTACGTAAGATGAAATATTGAATGACTGGATATACCAGGGGTATTTATGCCAGACCCATTCGACGATGTGGGAAACGACGATGACGACGATCGCAGCCTGGAGGCCCAACCTGAACATGGTGAAAGCGTAAACCAACAGGCTGATGTTGTAATGCAGACGATTGGTTGCACCTTCAACCTTGAATAGGAGCGATAATGAAGCGACGATAGACAGCGCCAACAGCATCCAGGGATCTTGTAAAGTCAATTGAGAAATGTCCCAGGCTATGGTGCCAAACCCGACAAGTATCGTAATGATCACGAAGAATCGAGCACGAACGGATAAACTTTTCATTGCTCAATCACCTCCTTTATCTTCTTTATCACGGCTCCTATTTGTATTTCCTCATTATATGGGAAACAGGGGCAGAGCCAGAAGCTTTCTCTGCCCCTATTTGTAAAGTTAAGACGATATCTGATGGCAATATGCTCCTTTCCCGTGAGAGTTAATTCCAGGATACCGCGCTCCAAATGTTCGGTTTCTGACCGGCCCATTTATTTCCGCGAACTGCGTTCCATGCGACCGCATTCAGTTGTACCCTGGTGCTCACGGTTGTGTAAACGTTTCGCCCTCGCAAAAGCAATGCTCGGCAGTTTAATAATTGATGATTGCTACCGCCAGTCGGCAGACCTGGCGTTCTTCCGTCGAGGAAAACGATCGCGATGGCTACCAGCATAACAGCCAGGGAGACCAATAAATCCGAATCGGTTTCTCCTCCTGGTGCTCCGATTGCGGTGATAACGATACCGGGTTTATCTAAGCTGGCGACACCTGGATTATGCATCATCTGTTTTGCTCCAAAAGTGCTGATAATAAGTGCGGTGATGACCAGCGAGAGACCGATTTTCAATAATAATTTCATAATTTTGCTCCTTTCATAGCGCTGGTAAATACTGCTCTAAGGCCCGAAGAACACGGAGTTCCAGGAAACGCTGTTCCAGGACACGGAGTTCCACGAGACTGAATTCCAGGAAACGCTGTTCCACGAGACCGAGTTCCAGGAGACCGAGTTCCACGAGACCGGGGAACTGCCGGTCCATAGGAGCTGGCTGGCCGTCAGGCCAGTGTTGGCGCTTTGGGTCGTTGTTCCGGTCACAGCCGCATGGACGTCCAGGTACTTGTACCCGCCGACGGTCGTGGCTGTGTTAAGCAGGCGGAACTTGACCTGGTCTGGGGTCAGGTTGGGCTCGTCTTGCAGGAGCAGTGCTGCTGCAGCGGAGACCATCGGGGCAGACATCGAGGTGCCGCTGGCACGGAAGTAGTCTTTATTTACGACATTTGCCGGATACAGGCTGGACCAATCCGAAGTGCTTGAAAGCACGCTGATGATATTCCTGCCAGGCGCAACGATCTCCGGTTTGGCGTGCCCGTTTAGCGTGCTGCCGCTCGCTGAAAAGGAAGCGAGAACGTCGTCCGAGCGCGAGATAGTGCCTTTCTCATCCGTCGCGCC
>JBFGQG010000166.1:0-7294 GCA_041564295.1 Anaerolineales bacterium
CGCCTTTCCTTTTTCGATTTAGATCACCAGGTCAATCCCTCACGGAGAATTCCGCCCAGAGCGGGTAATGGTCCGAGATGCGCCAGGAAAGCTGGGACTTCGTCAGGTTCAACGATTTCAGCGCGTATTTCGTGAATTCGAACGTTCCGCCGCGCCTGTATTCCATCGAGAGCGCCGGCATCTTGTTCGCACCGGTGAACCATGCGATCTGGTCGTAGAATTTTGACAGGTTGGGTTTATTCGGGTCGCTGAAGATTGTACGGGGCACATTGTTCAGGTCATCTGGTATGAAGAGTCCGGTCGATGTGAACGCATTGTAAAGTTCGTCCCCTGACCGGTCGATATTGAAATCTCCAAGAGCGATGAGGTTGTGGTCCCAGGCGTTGATATCCCTGGCCCAATCTCCCAGCCACTCAGCGATGGCTTTTAATTCGGGTACGCGTTCCTTAGCTTTCTTACCGTAGATCACGTGCAGGGTCACAAGGATGAAGGTCTTTCCGGCCGATTTGAAACTGACCGCGTAAGGGGTCCGTGCAAACTGCTTATCGAGCGCGTCTTCTGAGATCTTGTCCAGCTGCTCCTTCGGAACGACGAGTTCGCTCGCCAGACCGGAGATCTGGACCTTGCGGTTGTCAAAAATATAGGCAAGACGCTCGTCATTTCCGGCAGAGCCTTTCGTAACATCCGTGAGGATGAGGCCCCAGTTGGATCCGAGCCATTTCAGCATGTGGCGCAGCGCCTTGATGTTGCCTTTGACCTCCTGCAGCGCGATCACATCGAACCGGGAGATGATTTCTCCGATGGACCGCAGCGCGCGCAGATCGCGTTTTGGTGTATCGGTGTCAGCAGAATCCCATTTTTCCGTCAGATCGCCGAAAGCGCGAATGTTCCATGTCGCGATGAGGAGGTTGTTATCCAGGATCTTGGCCGGGATGTCGTTATCCAGGGCAGCGCGCAGCGAATCCAATTCTGTCCTGATTTCTTGGGGGGGCAAATCCGTGATTGTAGGCATGTTTTTTTCCCTCGATACGAGTTGGTCACCCGGGCGGGCCAGGAGTGCATTCATGAAGCGAACAGGGAGGCCTGTCCGGGTTCGTGATTGAGACGGATTGCGATATAACTTCGTTGAGCGGCTGTTAAATTATAGTCTACGAAATTCCCGCAAGCCGTTGTTTTTGGACTGAAGATTCAATCCCGCGGACCCACTCCCCGGAGTCTGCGGTCTAACTCCCACAAAGCAAGCTGGTTATTTTCGAAATGGGTCAGCGAATGCGCTTCGGCATAAGGCAGCCACCGCAGCTCGGTATGCTCGTGGGAGAGCTGCAATTCACGGCCACCTTCCACGCGAACGCCGAAGCAGTATTGGGGAATCACAAAAACGTCGTCCCCCCATTGATGCGAATTGCTGAAATGCGTCACGGCAATGGCGTTGACGGTATCCAGCCGCAGCAGTTCCAGGGGCGGCGCCAGCCCCGCTTCTTCGAACGACTCCCTCACGGCTGCCTGTTCAGGTGTTTCGTCGTCTTCGCCGCCTCCTGAGATTGCCTGCCAGACATTGATGTCAGAACGGCGCATCAACGCATATTCGAAAACCCCACCGGAAAGCCGGCGGTAAGGGATTACGAGGACGACAAAGGGCGCGCGCATCAGGGCATTCACCAGTTAGAATCAAAAAACTTCCAAAATCCAAATCCTGAGGTACGAATTATGGCTCCTGGCAGGCTCATTCTCCTCAACGGCACCTCCAGTTCCGGCAAGACGACTATCCTGGAGCACCTCCAAGACCATCTGGAAGAGCCTTATTTAAATGCAGGTCTCGATAAATTCATCTGGATGATGCCCTCCCGCTACCTGGACCGTCCGCTATGGGACGACGTCCTCGGGCTGGCCGACCGCGCCGGTGCGATGGGCCACAGGCTCGTCTCAGGCATGCACCGGTCACTGGCTGAGCTTTCCCGGTCCGGGTTGAACGTCCTCGCCGACCATGTACTCGTCGAGCCCGAATGGGTCCGTGAATGCGCCGGCTTCCTGGCGGACCTCCCGGCCTATCTTATCGGAATCCGCTGCCCGCTCGAGGTCGTGGAACAGCGCGAACGCGACCGCCGGGATCGGACGCTTGGACAGGCCCGGGCCCAGTTCGACCTCGTCCACGCACATGAGCTGTACGATTTCGAAGTCGACACGTCCCTGAGCGATGCTGCTGCGTGCGCCGACCAGATCGCGAGATACGTCTCATCCGGTGCTGCACCGTTTGCGCTGAAGAAATTGGGCTCCAGGTAGGCGAAGCTGGCTTTTCACGATGCATATCTGTTGCTGTCCAAGCAGCATGTCGTTCGCACCGGCAGCATTTGAGGAGACGCTTTATCCATATTTTATATTATCGCCCACCTTTTCCCGGTTCAACAAACCTTCCACCTCGTCTGCGGCAGCCTCGATCCCTCCGGCCTGACGCAGGGTTTCACCGAGAATGGCCGCGTTTTCCATGAAATGTGCTTCCTTCAAAAACCGCTCGACTCGTGAAACCAAGAGCTCCTTTGTCAGCTTTTTCCCGGCAAGGGACAACCCCGCTCCCAATGCCTCAACCCGCCCGGCGTTGAGGGCCTGTTCGTCCTGCTGCGGGATCAGGAGCAGCGGAACACCGAAATACAGCGCATCGTGGACGCTGTTCAGCCCGCCGTGGCTGATAAACAGCGCTGCCCGCTCCAGCACGGCTGCCTGCGGGACCCAGGGGTGGACGGCAACATTTTCCGGGATGGACCCAAAATCCGCCGGTTCAAACCGCCGCCCGGTGCTGATCATGACATACTCATCCCGGTCAGCAAACGCATCGATGCAGAGCTGAAAAAAATGCCTGTTGTCGTTGATGATCGAACCGAGCGAGCAGTAGACCAGCGAACGATCAGCGACCGGATCAAAGAACCCATCGGGGAACGAAGGGTTTGCCGGATGGCTGCGGCCCACGAATCGAATGGACGGGTGCATGGAATCCGAGAACGGCTGGAAAGCTGCGGAGGTGTAAGCCAGTGAGATATCCCCGAATGCGTTGAGCAGCGAGGTCGGGCCAAGGTGCGGAACATTGTACACCTTTCCGAGTCGCTGCGAGATCCGGTTGGCTTCCAACCCTTTGCCGGTGTCCTTTGTCATCACGGCCAGGAATAACCGGATCATATTTCGGTCCAGTATAGCCCTCAGGTTCGGTCTGCCGAACTGCAGCAGCGACATCGATGCCACAGAAGGCAGGCCCAGGACTTTCGCCACCCAATACCCCCAGGGGCACATCCCATCGAAAAGGATGTAATCAGGATCGAGGGTTTGCGCTCGTTGTAGGAGGCCCGGCAGGATTTCTTCAGTCGTCTTCAAAAGCGTGTACGCGGCAAACTGTGGGCTGCTGCCGTCCAGCTTTGGCCCTTTGAAATAGTCATCCGTGATTTCCTCGTACGCTTCGAAAACTGCTCCAACTGCTACGACCTGATTGCGGTACGCAGGAGTAATGAAATACGTGATGCGGTGTCCCCGGCGGGCCAATTCTGCCACGAGCGGGAGGGAGGGATTGACGTGACCATGGCCAGGGACGTTGAAGAACAGGGCATTCACGGAATCTTTTGACATACCGGTATTCTAACGCCACCGCGTCTGGCTAACGTTACGATTAAGGTAAGCATCACCTTAAGGCGGACCAATTAAATAAACGTTAATGACAAAAAATGTAATTGCCTCGTATAATGTTCAAGTAATTTTCCCAAACTAGGCAACAAAATACTGCATGGTATAAAGGATCATGACCACGGGATGACCCCTTCGATTTACCATCGAAAAACCGTTCATTCGAACGATCATCATCGAGCCCAAGGGTCTCAAAATAATCTGGCCAGATCCGGTCCTTTATTCAGCGCGCTCCCTTCAGAGCGCGCGGTACTCAACCTGCAAGCGTTTCGTCCCCTTCTCATTAAGTCGATTGGGAGCAAAGTAATTCGATGATTGCGGGGATGAAGGCCTTTCAAGGGTGTTTATCCTGCAAGACCATTTCCCGTTTTCCTGTCTGCTGTTTCACGCCGTCCTCTCGCCTGGCGCTCATCTCTCACAAAAAGGAATTTACTCCTGTTCGCCGTCCTCAAAATCAGATCGGCGAGTTATTGGTACTTTCTTCGCGGCATCGCTGGAAGAACAACGGAGGTGATATTAACGAAAAACTAGAGCAAGAAAACCGTCAATTTACCAGCAGCACCCTGATGCATGGGGGATTCGTCGTCCATCAAGGGAATGATCGATCTGTTATTGGTGAATTATCCGTCCGATCTCAAGTAATAGATTAGAGGAGTTACCCATGCGTATCAAATCTCGTTCTAAAATCCTGGCCGTTTTGATCACCTTTTTTGCCCTCGCTGCGATTTTCCTGCCCGCAAGCGCAGGACCGAAAAATGTCGTCACGCTACAAATTCTGACTGTTTCCGACTGGCATGCCCAGTTAGACCCGCTTTCAGGTATCGGAGGCGCTGCGGTCCTGTCAAGCTACTTCAAGGCAGACCGGGCCGCCAATCCCAATACACTGACTCTAACTGCAGGCGATGCTTACGGGGCTTCACCGCCCTTGTCGAATTTCTTCAATGAAGAACCTGCGGTCCTGGCCATGCGCTTGATGGGCTTTAATGCAGATACTTTCGGAAATCACAACTTCGACCGGGGAACCAGCCACCTGCAGCAGATGATTAACCTGGCAGGTGCTCCTTCCGGTGCCCAACCCGGTGCGCCGTTCCAGTATGTCTCTGCCAACCTGGCCAATCGCGATGCGAACCTGACCGGCGTAAAAGACTTTGAAATTTTCGACGTGGGCGGTGTAAAAGTAGCCGTCATTGGGATCACCAATCCTGAAGCGCCCACCCTGGTCTTCCCCGGCAGTTTCGGTACCATCGAGGTGACAGATCCCGTCTCTGCAGCAAACATGGCGCGTGCGCAGGCACGTGCAGCCGGCGCTAAAGTCTTTATCGTTCTCACACACATGGGAATCACGGGGTTTGATCCGGTCACGGGTCTGGCTTTCGGTCCATTGATTGACTTTGCCAACAATGTGGGCGGTTTTGACTTAATTGTCGGAGACCACACCGATTTCGAATATTCAGGCATTCACAACAATGCCCTGGTCGTCGAAAACCGCAGCAAAGGCCGTACTTATGCCCGAGTGCTGCTCTCGATCGAGTCGAAAAACGGACGTGTGATCAGCCGGTCGGTCCAATTCATCACCCCGGTGGCAAGTGCTGTCACACCTGATCCCGCTATCGTTGCGATGCTGCAGCCCTATCGCGACGCCCTGGGGCCAATCTTCAACACCGTTGTGGGCGCTTCAACCGACTTTGTTCCTCGGGCAGATGCATGCGGCAACTCAGCCGGCAGGTTATGCGAGTCACTGGTCGGGAACGTGACAACCGACTCGATGCGTCTGACCTACGGGACGGATTTCGCCATCACCAATTCTGGCGGATTGCGCGCGAACCTGACCTGCCCAACGATAGACAACCCCACTGATTTTTGCCCGCCCTACACACCACCGCCGTATCCCATTACACGCGGTCAGGTGCTGACGGTGCTGCCATTCGGTAACGTGGTCGTGACCCTCTCCATCAACGGGGCGCAGCTCAAGGCTTTCCTTGAGAACGGCGTTTCGGCGATGCCGGGTGCGAACGGGCGCTTCCCGCAGGTGTCAGGCCTCTGCTTCACATACGACATCGCCGCTCCTGCCGGCAGCCGTGTTACCGGCGCAGTACGCCAGGCTGGGGATGGGAGCTGCAGCGGGCCCGCCATCGACCTGACGGCCGCCTCAACGTACACAATCGCCACCAATGACTTCATGGCCAACGGCGGCGACGGCTATCCGGTTGTGATCGGCAGTGCAGTCACCCGCGACATCATGGACCAGGTCCTTGCGGATTACATCACCGCCACTTCACCGATCAGCCCTGCCATCCAGGGTCGCATCACCTGTACAACCAGCGGCGCGACAGCCTGCCCGGTGACCCTCCCATAAACCTCGAGTAAAGAAAGGGAAGCCTGCTTAAGGCTTCCCTTTCCTCTCACTGATGAAACGATCCATTTTCACCCTGCTTTGCCGGCTGGTCTGGGGGGCACTTGCAGCTGTTCTTCCTTTTAATCTTGCATACGCCCATGAAGGCGGACCCCAACTGGCGCTCGACAGGTACCAGGCCGCGCCTGGTGAGACCCTGACCCTGAACGGCGGCAATCTGGGCACAGACCTGGAAGTGCAGATCAGGTTGGTCGCCGATAACGTGTCGAAAAGCCTGGGATCAGCCCTTTGCGATGGACACGGGGACTTCACCAGAGAAGTCACATTACCGGGCGGCCTGGAACCTGGAACCTACGACATCCAGATAATCGATACCAGTGTGCAGGGCTCCGAAACCGTGATGGCTTCGGCTTCCTTACGGATCGATCCCAATTCACAAGCAAATCCTGCCGGCGGATTGCAGGTGTTTGAAAATACAACGAAGACGCCCACCGAATGGATCTGGGTCGGCGCCCTGGCTGTGTTTGTTCTCGTATCCGGAATGATGATCCTGCTCTTCCGGAAGAAATCGGCTTGACCGAAATATTATCGCCCCCAATGAGGACATTGAAATGAAAGCATTACTCGCAAAGATTTTCGCATCGGCCCTGGTAATCGTCCTGGTGTTCGGGATATCACCAGCAAAAGAGACCCTGGCGTTGTCGTCCACGGTCGTTATCAGCCAGGTGTACGGCGGCGGCGGCAATACCGGCGCGCCGTTCACGCATGATTTTGTTGAGCTTTTCAACCGCGGTACAACGACCGTTTCACTGGCAGGTATGTCTGTGCAATATGCCAGCGCCACAGGGACCGGCAACTTCAGCATGAACCCGGTCACAGCATTGTCCGGATCGCTTGCGCCGGGGCAGTATTACCTCGTGCAGCTTGCTTCAAATGGTGCAGTTGGATCGCCCCTGCCGACGCCAGACGCTACAGGTACGGTCAATATGAGCGGCACGGCCGGCAAGGTCATTCTGGCCAACACAACGAGTGGACTGGCCTGCAACGGCGGATCCACCGTCTGCACCGCCACCCAGCTTTCGCAAATTGTCGACCTGGTCGGCTGGGGCGGCGCGAACTTCTTTGAAACGGCTGCTGCACCAACGCTTACCAATTCAACCGCCGCGATCCGTGCAGGTAACGGCTGCACAGAGACGGATAACAAGTCCGCCGACTTCACCGCCGGCGCCCCTGCGCCTCGCAACACCGCCTCACCGCTCGCCCCCTGCGCGGTTTCGA
>JBFGQG010000167.1:0-7287 GCA_041564295.1 Anaerolineales bacterium
ATTCAGTCAGGGAATCACCATCAGGGTCGGAAGATCCCGTACTATCAAGCGTAACTTGTTGGCCTACAGCCACCAGGTAGGGACCATTCGCGACAGCCGTGGGTGGCCCATTGAGATACCGCAAAGACAGGACATACGCTACATCGTTGAATATAGGATCGTGAGCAGGACGTTTAGCAGGCGAAATCCAGCCACAGTAGCCTCCGCCCTGAAGATCTACAACCTGATCGGCGGAACTAAAGGTTGCACTACCTGCTGGGTTCCAGCCATCTGGCACGAATGTATCAATCACAGCAAACCGTGTCCCTCTGAGATCAATATTCCCCTGGCCAGCTGAGCTCCCCCCGTATAAGCAATCCATTGCCGTAGCGTAATCCGTGTCGGTTAAAACGAAGGGACCGTGAAGTACACTGCCTGTTGATGTCGAAAAGGTTTTGTCATTAACGTCGACAAGCAGCGTATTGGGGTTCAATCGTACTTTGGTGTAATGAGTAATAGCACTTGTGCCCGATGAAGCGCCTCCTGCAGTGTATTGGGAAAAGTTACTACCAACGCCTGTGTTCAAAAGGCTGAGGTACTCGCTGGGGGTGCCGGACATATCATGACAATAGACTGTGAACACCTGATTGTTCGGATAGATTACGTAGTCACCATCGGTAGCGGACGGATTTGTATCACGAATATCCTGACAACTTTCGGGATCGGTTGTGAGTGTGATTTCAACCAGATGCCAATTTCCGTTACCTCCTCGACCGGCACCACCCTGGGGCAATGAGGCATCAGGGATAGCCTCAAGCCTGATGCCGGTGACACCGCTGAAATTGCCCGCGAAACTTACGTAGTAGATATTGGTTGCCGGGTTTGTCCCCCCTACCAGAATACTGTCGTCACCTAAAATGGTAAAGGTATCGCCACAAGCGCAACTGCTGCTTACCGTTGCCCCGGTCAATACAGTCCAATTCGCGGTTACGTCTCCATTTTCGGTTAATCCGTCCGCGAACGTGCTGCGGTCATCCGTCGTGTAGGAAAGGCGGAACCGGCCAAGACTGTGTGAAGCTGCCCATGTATGATACAACGTAAAGTCAAGTTGTGATGCGTTGACATCGGATGATGTTTCCCAAACAGCCGTTTGGGCAGTAGAGCTACCGTTCCAGGTAGCCCATCCATTATAGGGACCTGTTGCATTATAATCGTATAATACTCCGTCAACTGCCTCATAGACATAAAGGCCATCTTGCGGTTGGCTGATGGTTGCTGTGCTCTCTTGAAGAGTGACCGTATTCGTGGCGGCACCTGCCGGGCTGAAGCTGGCAAAACTAAATACCAATGCCAGAACAACAAAAACTGACATGTTTCGAAATTTGTTCATGATTTTCTCCTTATTCATGGTTCGAAATTGATCCAAAATGTAACCTTTCATCATCGAACCGAGCCTGTTTTTCACCTAATAATGATTTTTAGTTCGAAATATTCACCTCCACAGAAGATTTCGTGTTGTAATCATCCAAACATAAATTCCGATGCTGTAAGTCTATATTTAGTGCGTATCAAGGGCGTATCAAGACAGTGGTGGTCGGAGACAACCGGTGACAAATAGGCTGGAAATGAAATACCTTGGTCCGCCACAGGTGTTCCATGGCGGCCGGCCGGTAAAATTTGCCACCCGTAAGGCGCTGGCCTTGTTCACCTATCTGGTGATCGAATCCGGAACCCACCCCCGTGAAAAACTGCAAGCCCTATTCTGGCCCGAAAGCGAAACCCGCCTGGCACAGTCCGCCCTGCGAAATACACTGGCGCGCATCAAGGAAGCCCTGCGAGGCGTGGACGAGCCCCTGCGGATCGAAGGCGACCGGGTCGGATTCAACCCTTTAAGCGCCTACTCCCTGGACCTCGACCTGGTCGCCCAGGCGGCAGCGGATATCCAGCCAGCTCAGACCGCCCTGCTGAAAAACGCCGTGGAAGCCGCACGCGGTCCCTTTCTCGAAGCCTTCTCCCTGCCCGATACGCCCGCCTTCAACGATTGGATCATCATCCAGCGCAAGATCTTGGGGGGACGCCTCAATCTCATTCTGGACCGCTTATCAAACCATCAACTCGAAACACACCTTCTTGAGCCCGCCATCGAGACCGTCAATCACTGGCTGGATCTGGATCGTCTTAACGAAAGCGCCTACCGACGATTAATGCGCCTGCACTTTCTGAGCGGAGACCGTTCTGCCGCCTTGAAGACCTACGAGATCTGCCGCCACCTGCTGGCAAAAGAACTGGGTGTCGAACCGTCCTCCGAAACGGATGACATGTTGGTTTACATCCGCACCAGCGAACCACCAGTCACAGAATTAGGGAAACAGGCCAGGGCGCGGGTAGACCGTCTCCGCATCCCGTTCGTAGGAAGATCAAAGAAGTTTCAAACACTGGTCCAAACCTTTCAAAAGGCAAAGGGTAATGATCCGCAGGTTGCGATTGTGTCTGGAGAATCGGGGATTGGCAAGACCCGCCTTGCAAATGAATTTCTGAGATGGGCGGGGACAGAGCGTGCCGATACCCTGCGCGGGCGTGCTTATGAGAAAAGCGGCTATCTGCCATACCAACCCATCATTGATGCATTGCGTGAGCGATTGGAGCGCGAAAATGCTCCTGAGGATCTGCTCGATGATGTATGGCTTGCCGAACTTAGCCGCATCCTGCCCGAACTGCGCGAGCGCTATCCTGATCTGCCTCCCGCCACAGCAGATGACTCAGCCATCAGGTCGAGGCTGTTCGAAGCGGTTGCCCGTCTCGGAGCGTCACTGTCCACACGAAATCCGCTGATATTGCTGCTCGATGACTTAGAGTGGGCAGATTCAGGCACGTTGGAAATGATCCACTACCTCGCTCGCAGCTGGCGGACAAGCCACAGTCCGATCCTGCTGATGATCCTGATGCGAGAGGAAGCACTCTCACATGGATCTGACCTGCGTGACTGGATGAGCGGCTTTACGCGAAACAATCGTGTAACCCGCATCTCTCTGCACTCAATGCAGGCTTCCGATATGCATGAGCTGGTCCAATCCCTTTCAGGCGAACACACAGCGGGCATTGACGATCTTTCCGACTGGTTAACTGCTGAAACCAACGGCCAGCCGTTTATTGTGGTCGAAACCCTCGCTGCACTGGATGATTACGGAGCGTTAATTTGGAGGGAGGAAGAATCCTCCACCCCAACCCTGGACCCGCTGGCGACATTAACCAACCTGAAGGTTATGGATCCTCAATTCGTGGCGCCCTCCATACACGATGTGATTCTTTCCCGTCTCGAGTGGTTGAGCCGGCCAGCTATGGCATTATTGTCCTCAGCCGCGGTCATAGGCCGTGAAAGCACATTTTCACTCCTTTGCCAGGTGGCTGGGATTGATGAACAAAATGGATTGAACGCGCTTGACGAGTTGCTGTCTGCCCGCTTGATTTTAGAAATCCACAACAAAATCAAGCCTTACACCATCTCCCACGACCGTATTTGCGAGGTTGTTTATGCCCAACTTAGCGATGCACGTCAAGAGATTTTTCACCAGCGAGCCCTGACCGCGCTGGCTCTAGCAAAAGCCCCGTCAGCGGAACTGGCTCACCATGCTTTATCTGCAAAGGAATGGGGACCCGCTTTTCAACACAGATTGGATGCAGGGGATGAAGCGATGCGTCATTTCGAAGTGGCAACCGCCGTAAAACATTACGAATCCGCTCGCGCCTTGTTGAATGATTCAATGGTGGATGTGGATACGGAAACCTGCCAGCATCTCTATATACAGCTTGGGAAAGCCTACGAACTGGATTTCCATCACCGCCAGGCATTGGATGTGTACGAGGAGATGCAGGCGCAATCCATCCTGCGCAAAAGCCGCGAAATGGAACTGGCCTCGCTGGTGGCGCGCTGTGTATTGCTCCCCATCCATTACGAAACGCAGGATGTCGATCTGGCAAGAAAGCTGGCAGGACAGGCTTTACCTCTGGCGCAGTCGCTGGGTAATTTGGCGGCGCAGCAACAAATCGAGTTGAGTTTGGCCCGAACGTACAAATTCGGCGAAAGACGGATCGAGCCAGCTATTGCGCACTTCCGCGCCGCGGAAGAAATGGCGCGCAAGGCGGGTCTGAGTGAGCAGTTGGCCTGGGTCAGGTTGGAACTTGGTGTGGCATTCAAGTCTCTCGGGCAGCTGGAGCAGGCTGAGGCAATCCTGACCGAATCGATGGAGATATTCCGTGAACTCGGTCAACATCCAAGAGTATTGAGCTGTTTGCATAACCTGGCGATCATCCGAATGGAGACCGGGCATTTTGAGGCAGCCCAGGCTTTATTTGACGAAGCCTACCGGGCGAACGCAACGCTGGGCAGCCTCACCTCGATCTTTGCCCTGACGACCACGCATAACGTGATCCATATCCTGCGAGGGGAATATGACCGGGCTTTCGAGGCAGTACTGCCAGCCCTGGAGTTGGATGAAACCCAGATCCTATCCGGGCTGTGGACCGATATCTTTCAGCAGCTGGCCTGGTGCTACTATGATCTGGGCGCCTACGATTTGGCTTTCGAGCATTGTCAAAAGGCAATCGATCATCATCACAATATCAATTTCATCGGACGCGCGCCTGCCTTCGCAATACTGGCTTTACTCGAAATCAAGCGTGGCAACCTGGAGGAGGCTGAAACGGATGTTACCAAGGGCTGGGAGAATTTCGATATGGAATGGCAGACCTATGCGGGGTGGTGGGAGACAATATCCATCCTTGAGGCAGAGGCAGAATTGGCACTGGCAAAAAGTGAATTTAAACGAGCGGCGCGTTGTGTTGAACAACTGTTGGAAAAATATGACAAATTAAAATTACTCCATTTCAAGCCGGGCATCTTATATCTTCGGGCACGAGTTGAATTGGCAACAGGAAAGGAAGCAGAAGCCCGCCAAACATTATTCGAGGCGTTGGCTTTATCAGACTCGATCGGTTCGCGTCGCAAAGTCTGGGAAATGTGCATGGCTCTCGAAAGGTTAGAAGCGGAACAGGGGAATAGATCAACTGCCTTCCAATTGAAAGAACGTGCAAGCAATGAAGTGAAATTGATCGCCGAACATGCCGGTACGCCCGAATTGCGCGAGATATTCCTGTCACAGGCAGGAGCGGTCAATCTTGGGTAGGAATTCACCGGACAAGCAACCCCTTTGCACCACAGGCGACCTGGGGTGGAACAGTAATATTTAATCCGCTAAGCTTGTAGGCGGGTGTGTGTTGGAAGGACTACAAGCGGATGATCGGATCTGTGGGCTGTAAATGAACGACCAGGGCATGTTACAGCTTCGATACATCTTTGCATTACGGGGAACACAGGTGCACCGTAAACTTTGAACATCTCAAATGATCTGTAGGAGGTCTACAATGTTTACAAAGAATATCCGATGGACAATCCCCCTGTTCGTTCTTGCCCTGGTCCTCACTGCCTGCGGCCAGTTCTCGGTCGGCGTGGAAGCGCCGATGGAACCGACAGGCCAGGTAGAGCCAACCGAGCCGGTAAAAACAGTTACACCAGAACCACAGGCAACCCTGGAACCTGGAACAACACCTGCAAAGCCGGAGAATTCGGCAACCTCCCTTCCCGACCTCGTCTACGTCGGCCTGGACAATAACCTTTGGCTGCTTGAATCGGGCAGTGGGACCCCCCGGCAGTTGACTTTCGACGGCAACCCGATCGGCAACGAGAATTCTGCCGTGGAATACCATTTCCCGCGGCTCTCGTCCGACGGCGTGCAGTTAGCATTCCGCCGGGATGTGAGTGTGCCAGTTGAAAACGGCTACGATTTCAGTTCTGCCCTCTGGGTGATGGACCTTAAGAACGGGGAGCAAACACTTGTGCAGGAAGGCCTGGTTGCCGGCCTGGCCTGGAAACCGCAAACACACCTGCTGGCATACGGGACGGTCGTGGAAATGGAGTACTTCCTGTCGCGCGGCGAACCGAATGCCGCCCTGGCGAACGGAATCAACGCCTTCGACGCTGACAGCGGTGAAATCGTGGAGTTGGTTGCGCCGGAGCGCGGATATACGCTTGCCAACCCGCAGTGGTCACCGGACGGACGCTTCCTCGCTTTTTCAGAAGTGGAAGCAATGGAGGGCAGTGGGCTGTTCGCTTACTACAATTTCGACCTGAAGGCTTACGTCGCCTGGGAAGAAGCGGTCGGTATCGCGAGCTGGTCGCCAAACGGCGGCTTACTGACCTACGCCCGACAGACTTACGTGGCTACTGGTGAAGAACGCCTGTACGTGCGGCAGCGCGACGGCCTGGAAGAAATAATCGGACCGGATTACGCCGGCCCTGCCTACGCTACCTCGCCTGTCTTCTCGCCAAACGGGGAGCAGATTGCTTACCTGGCTTACCTGGAAGGGCCGGATACACAGGCCGCTACAATTATGGTGCTGAACCTGGCAAGCGGTGAGGCAGTCTCTCATGGACAGTTCGAAGGCGCCTGGGACCTGACCTGGACCCCGGACGGCAGTATGCTGGTGTTCAACGCCGGCCCGTGGGAAGCGCGTCATATAGTCGCTATCGATCTGTCGAACAGCAGCCAGACTGTGCTTGTTGAAGGCGGTCAACCGGCGCTGGCAGGCCGGTAAATCGTAAGGTGATTGAATTCAACCCCTGTCTCAAAATGGCAGGGGTTGTTTTTCTAAAACAAGAAACGAAACCTTTAAGGGATGTTACGGTTCTCTGCTTTTCGCGTGCACCAGGTTCAGGCGTTCTCAAGCCAAACACCATCGAAAGAAAATATTACAATCCCCTATCATATTATCGTTCCCCTTCAACCAGAAGCCGAAAACAATTTACCTGACCGTTTCCCTCATGCTTGCATAAGACAAATGTAGCCCAGAAAAAATCGATTTGGTAGTTCAAACCTGTGTGATAACCTTTTCACCTTCTTCAATTCCAGTTGAATTTCTCTCCTCCAGCATTTCATGGATCCGGTGCTTCGCTTCTAAAGCGGCGGCAATGAGAGCATAATTTCTCAAGTGCAATTTTTTCAATAGCCGCTAAGACGGCTTCAGTGCTGCTCAGTGCTTGTAGTGTGACATACTGAATGGACATTACGGATTGTTAAGAAACCTCGGTCCCTTATTGTTGATTGTTTTGCGATCGTATGCAAAGTGATGAATCAGGAGGTCGCAAAATCCTCAGCGAGCCTGTTTGTTTGTATCTGTGTCATGAACCTGAAGTGCGCCTCTTGCAGCTCCTGAAAGCTGATATAACCAAAACCGAGTGCATATATCAACAAC
>JBFGQG010000168.1:0-7271 GCA_041564295.1 Anaerolineales bacterium
ATCGATTGTAAAGTTCTGCCAGTGCGTTTTCGTCTCTCAGGGTGATTTGTTCAAACAAATCCAAATCGGAATGACGATCCGCATTTAATAAATAGTCAGAACTTTGTACGCTTTGGTTCAAAACTCGTCGCATAGTATGATGCCATTCTTGTAACAGACGGTGGAACTATAGGAGGACGAAGAATAATTGCGGCCGAATGTTACGTTGAAATTACGGAATATTTATTATCTATATTCTCGCGCATCGACACCCGATATGCAACAATAAAGACCATGCTCAGGCCAAAAAATAATACGAATGTCATGCTCTGGCGGAACGCCAGGCCCGTTTCTCCATACTTGCACTGCGTTACGAGGACAGCCTGACCAGTGCGGTAGTTGGAGGTCCATGCATAAAGGTTCTCGTTAAAGACCGCCAGCTGGGCTGCAAAATCATCCGGCCTGTACGTGCCCGGGTCTCCTGCGATTCGCCAGATGCCGTCATCATCCAGGCGCCAGACCCTGAATCCTCGAACAGGGTTGGTGACCGCGACGTGCAGCCGACCCTGGTACACGACCGCACCGTCCGTGTTCGTCGTCGTATTCATTCGATTCCCGGCCATCCCGCTCCGGCTCGCCGGCGTCCAGCTTCCCAAATCGCCCGACTGAGAACGCCAGATCCGAATCCCGCCCGGACTGGCCGTCGCAGCAAACAGTTCGCCCCCAGCTTCTCCTAAAAGGATTGCTGCAATAGAGCGAAGGCCGCCCTCGAAGACCAACTCCCATTCCTGTCCGTTATCGAGCGATCTGGTCCTGTAGATCCGGCCTTCATCCAGTCTGCTGAGACCATTATCTGATGACCGGTGCTGCGCGCCAAAGTACATCGCCCCTTCAAATACCTCACCGGACCAGATGACGCTGTTGCGAGGATCACCGAAACCGTTCTCGTTCACCTGTTCCCATGATTTCCCGTCGCGGGTGCACCAGACCTCGGCGCCTGCCTCCATGTTCCAGGTCCCTCCGCAGAGCCTGCCTTCATAAACGAGCATATCTTTGAAATTTTCATTCCCGGGATCCCCGAAACCGGGTCCAGTCTTTTCCAATGCGTCAACCCAGCTACCGGGCGCACCGTCTATGGAACGAAAGACGCGCGTGCCGGATGCGGCCCCTGAATTTGCGCTGCTTGTGAAAAGCGTTCCGTTGAAAACGGCAAGGGAATCGATGTGGTCTACCTGACTGGGATTGTCGATACCCCAGGGGAGGCCCGTCTCGCTTGCGACCACTTCCTCCCAGTCCGATTGTGATTCTGGTGATTGACCTGCGGGGGTCGTGCGCCAGACCCTGGCGCCGAGAGCGTTGTCGGCCTCCATGCCGACATACAGGCGGTCCTGGAAGACCGTAAGCTCGAAGCCGTCTTCGCCTTTATAAGGCAGCGGTTCGGGTGGTGCGGTTTCATTTAACATTTGCGTCGACAGTCCAAATCCTCCGTCATTGACCTGTTTCCAGCCTGTGCAAACTGTCTCTTCAGGAGGGATCAAATATCCCAGGCCGTTTCCCATAGTACTGGGAAGACCTGACGCAGCCAGCGATACCCGAAGGAGGCCCAGGAAAATTACGAGAATCGGAATCAATACAACGTAGGCAGGACGGATTCTCATGGGCGGAAAATCCTGCATGGACCGCGGCGGCTCACAGTTCCTCTATTACGGACCAGAAGGACGGATCAGGGCGCAGGTGTAGCCGATAGGCAGGGACCGAAAGCAGGATTTGCCGGCAGCGGTCCAACGGCGGAGCCGGGCTGCTGTTCATCACCGGTACGCTGGAGACAAGTTCGGCGACCGCAGCTGCGCCTTCTAACGGTTCCAGGTAGACTTTTGGTGAATGGACCAGCCGAAGAAGCGCGGCGACAGGTGCGCTTTCTTGAGTCGGCTGGATCTGGGTTGGATTGGTGAAAGGCGATCCGTACGCACGCCAGTGCGTATCTTCCGGCATCAGAATGATTAAATCGTCGTTCAAAACGAGGTCATTGCCGGAGTTCCTGGCGACGGTCGTTTTTCCGCTGCCGGAATGTCCGAAGAATAGAAATGCGCGTGCATTTCGGACGATGCCTGCCGCATGGATCATCAAGCCGCCTGATTTGTAGGAAAGCAGTGCGAACACAACCCGCAGGAAGTAATCCACACCGTTCGTCGGCGTTTCGGAAGCGATCTGGAGTGAGGCGCTGTCGTCCCTATCGATTATCCCCGAATAACCTGGCAGATCAAAAATTATGCGATGTTCTTCGTAAGCAAATGCAGGAGAGATGTAGGTTTGAGGAGGAGATTTGCTGTCCAGGGCGAAATGGACGTCGTACGCGGCGGTACCCGGTTCGACTATGAAATGGCGATACCGCACCTTGAGCACATCTATCAGTGAGTAGTCTGCGCAGACCACCCTGACACGAATGCCTGCGACAGCCATATATAACTCTGTCATCCGGTCGCGAATTCCGGTGGTCTTGAACTGATTCTGAAAGTAAACCAGGCGAAGATAATCAGCACCACGCCCAGCAGACCCTCCGCGATGCCGCGGAATGCGGCGGTCACTTCAATTGGTCCTTCTATATTGGTATTGCCGGACAGCTCAATCTCTTCGAGCTGGTAATAATAAGTTTTTCCGGCGAGGACGTTGAGATCAGTGTATTCATATGACCCACCGGTTAACGGATCCGTGGATGCCGGGATGAGATCGCCCGTGATTTTTACGAATGGGCCGTCGGGTGAGTCGCTGCGGTAGATCGCAAAACCTGCAGTTTCAAATTCCGTGGCTGTTTCCCAATTGATGATCACGCTGGCACTTGAATTCAGGTAAAGTGCATATCCGATCAACAACATTCCAGCAAACGTCAGCATCAATGCACTGAAATTAAAATTATTATTTCGATTCATAATTTGATTTTACGGCAGCCTGCCCGTTTGTTTTCGGCACGTATTATCCGGGAAATTCAAACACACCTTTGATCATTCCAGTTTCCCCTCGTAAACTGGCTTCGCGCAGCGCCAGCTTGTAGTTATCAAGAGAATAGCGGTGTGTAACCATCCAACCCAGGTCAACTCTGCCCGTTTCCATCAGGTGTAGCGCCAACTCGGTTGCTTCCCATTTCCTGCCGTTCCATGGTTCAACATTATTGTAATTTCTGGAGGCGATTACGCGCAATTCCTGAGCGAAAATCGCAGTCCAATCGACGCCTTTCGCGATGCCTGGCAGCCCGGCCAGTACGACCCGACCACCATCTTTCGTAAAACGCATGGCCTGATCGATCGCGACATCGCTTCCCACACATTCGATCGTCAGATCAGCACCGCCAGAGACCACCCGCCTGCCGAGGATTGGGTGCAGGCACTTCCCGCCGGTCTTTTCGGCAACCCATTCATAACAATCGCCGGATCGAGTGTTCAAAATTTCAGTTGCACCGAGCCGGCGCGCCGCTTCTACCTGGAAGTCATACCGGGCCAGGACAAGGATGCGCGCCTCCGAACCCAGGGCACGCAGAGCGGCGAGGGTGGTCAGTCCGATCGTGCCTGCGCCGAGGATCAGCACTGTTTCGTCATTACGGGGCCAGCTGATCAAGGCTGCATGAATACCTATAGCAAACGGTTCAATCATCAGAGCGTTTTCGTCCGAGACGTTTTCCGGCACCCGGTGGAGTTGGCTGGGATGGGCGATGAAAGACTCAGACCAGCTTCCCCCGGTGTCTTTGCATACGCCGGTCATCACACCGGCTGCGACCGTGCCCTGCGTGATGCGTTGGCAGCGGTTAATTTCACCACGTGCACAAAACTCGCAGTATTCCGTGAAACCTCGCGGCTTGCACCAGAGAAGCGGTTCAACCACCACTCTCTCACCAACCTGCCAATCCGCTGGTGTCTCCGGGCCTAATTCCTGGATCGTCACCACATTTTCGTGTCCGATCGTAAACGGGCCTGATGAGAATGGTGAATAGTATGTACTGGTATGCAGCATGATGGTGCCCATATCCGTTCCGCAAATCCCGCCGAGTGACGTGCGTACGCGGACCCAATCAGGGGTCGGAAGGTCTGGTGGAGGGACGTCTTTCGCGTAGGTGCAGGAAATGCCGCTCCAGAATAACGCCGGCGAAATTCGACCCAGAGTCTTGCCGGTGACGTAGCGGGGGATGGTAGCATCAAACTGAATGGCTTTCATGTTGTTCCCGTGAGGATTCTGCAAATGATTATATGCTAGAATTTTGAAAACAAGCCTGAGATCATCAAAGGACCTTAAGATGACACACAATATTGGATTTATTGGCCTTGGAATAATGGGCCGCGGCATGGTGCATAATTTATTGAAGGCCGGTCACAATGTAACCGTTTGGAATCGGACGGCTAAGCGGATGGAAGAATTCCTGGGGTTAAACGCGACGGGAGCAGAAAGCCCGGCAGAATTGGCGGCGGGTTGCGACATTATCATGGTGTGTGTGAGCGATACGAAAGATGTTGAAGACGTCGTACTTGGAGAAAACGGTGTTCTGGCAGGCGCCTGTCCGGACAGTCTCGTGATCGATCACAGCACGATCAGCCCAAAAGCAACCGTAGAAATCGGCAAGACTTTGAACGCAATCGACGTTCATTACCTGGATGCGCCGATCAGTGGTGGGAGCGAAGGGGCGGCAAAAGGGACGCTTTCGATCATGATCGGTGGGAATAAAGACCAGGTGGCTCGTGCGCTGCCGTACCTCCAGGCATATGGAAAGACGATCACGCACGTAGGGCCGCAAGGCGCGGGACAGATGGTCAAGCTGGTGAATCAGATCCTCGTGGTCGTGACGGAACTCGCAGTGTGTGAAGGGCTGATGTTTGCCCAGGCTGGTGGTCTTGACCTGGCCAAGACGCTGGATGCAGTGAAAGACGGAGCAGCCGGGTCGTGGATGCTGGCGAACAGGGGTCCGCAGATGATAGCCCGAGATTGGCAGCCCGGCTTCACGATTGACCTCCAGCAGAAGGATTTGCGGCTGGTTCTTGAAGCGGCGGACCAGCTGGGCTTACCGTTGATCGCAACGAGCCTGGTCTTCCAGATGTACCGGACCCTCCAGGCACAGGGTTTGGGGGAAGAAGGGAATCATGCACTCGTAAAAGCCCTTGAAGCGATGACGGGGGTTCAGCTCGGAATTGCCGCAAAAGGGGAAGCCTGAGCGCGCATTTTCTCTCTGCGCATAGCCTTAAAGATTGTGCGTGCATCTATTTTTCCCCGGTCGAGGCCCGCAGGCGCGATCCTGCCCGGCTCCTTTTTGAGAGAATCGTTATTCAGACCATTTAATTGCCTGGGATCGGTTAGTTAAATGAAAAGTCCGCCGGGAGACCGGCGGACTTTCGGGTCCTGGTACTTATTTAATAATGACGGGTACTTCGCTGTACCAGGTGGTGGTCATGACACCGTCGTCGACGTCAGCGCAGATGTAGTACGTATTGGCGGCTGTACCAGATGTATCCCAGTTGAAATTCAATGAATTCGGGAAGAAATCGATTTCGCCAAACTGCTTGACGAACGGTACCATGACCTGGTATGAAAAACCCAGGCCGCTGAGAGAGGCGTTGTTCGGGTTGTAGGAAGCCAGCACGGTCCGGCCGTTATTCGGATCGCGATCGTTATCATAATAGAAGGTGACTTTTGCGTTTGGAGCGTTATTCACAGTGTACTTGATGCTGGCCGGATCGCCGCGGACGACCGTATCAATGCCCGTTATGGTCATAAAATCGATATCGAAAGAATGCTTGGTCCATGATTCATGCGGGTCCATCCGGAAACCCGTGGGTTTGCCAAACCAGCAGTTGAAACCGCAGCCTTCCGTCAGCGCCTGGGTCAGGTCGATGCTGTAAGTGTGCCAGCCTTCATAAATTTCCATGTCTTCAGTGACCGTCTGGTCGATACCTTCGCCTTTTGTCCACCAGAGGAAACGCTGAACGAGATCATCGCCTTCTTTGTTCGGAGCGTTGATACGCATGCGAAGGGTGACATACTTGTAAACGGAAGTATCGATCGGCGTTTTGACGTTGAAAATCAGTGTCGGGTCATTATTTTTGCTTGTCGCCGACATAATGCCATTGCTGAATGTGGGCGTGGTGATGCCGCGATAACGGGCAATATCGTTTGCATTGGACATACCCCAGGGGTCCCTGACTTGGGTTGATGCATAATCCGGTCCGCTGTAGAAGCTGGGCTTCTGGAATTCGAGGATCGGAGCCTGGTGCACGGTAAGTTTGTTGTTGCCGCAAGAGATTTTACCGGCGCTGTCCCTCATGTAGATATGATACTGGCCGGGTTCGAAAGATTCCGGTATCGGCAGCGGGTAAGCGTCCGAAAATCCGGGCTGGAGCTGTGCGCCCCAATTAAACGTGCCTGATGCGCTCGCATTTTCCACATATCCGATGTGGATACCTTTGACGTTACAGCCGTCCCGGCTGGCGTAGAAGTCGAGCCGGCCTGCGGGAGCATTCGACCATTTCAGCGGTACTGAATTGCTGGTATCAACGGTCGTCAGCCGGACCCAACCTAGCTTCACGTTCGCGCCGGGGATGTTTAAGAAGTCTAGTCGGAACCCCTGGGGTTTATTAGGGGAGTTGTTCCATTGACCGCGATCCCATAAGGCTGATTTACTGAGATCCATGGTGATGAGTTCGCAGTCACCGTCGTTCTTGAAGCGTCCGTGCAGGATGAAGAAAAGGTATTTCGTCCAACCATTGTTCGGGTTGACGTGCGGGCGCCGGTCGTACATCCAGTACACGTTTGCGGCCCAATGATCATTGGCACCTCCTTTGACGGGGGCTTTACCGAGACACATGTAATACGACAGGAGTTTGTATTTGTTGGCGTCGATCGGCCGTGTATCGCCCATGCGCAGCACTCTCTGCGTATCTTCGATACCCGACCAGTTCAGCCAGAAATGAGCGTCATTGTCAGTTGTGGTAAGTTCCCAAAAGCCGTCGTTCGTGATTTTGAACTTATTCTGATCTACCCCTTTGAGCGCAGTAAAGTAATCTGGATATGGGTTCGTGTTCAAGTTCCATGGAAGCCCAAGAACACGGGTTGCGAAGTCATCTCCTTCCGGGACAACTGTCTTATTCACCGTCAGGGAAGCTGTTGAATTCGCATATGTGGGTTGTGCACTTCCGGGAAGCAATAGTGCAACGCTGAGTATTCCAATGCCGATGATAAATATAATAAAGTGTTTAATAAATGTGTTCACGTTTTTCCATCCTGAAAAGCTAATGGCCTGGTATTTATCACCAGGCCAG
>JBFGQG010000169.1:0-7249 GCA_041564295.1 Anaerolineales bacterium
CCCCACCCCCAAAATCTGGCACCTTTTCCCACGGGTAGCACTAATTTACGGATAGGTTCTAAATGAAATCCAACCTGGTTGCTATCCAGAATGAACTGAATTTCAGTATCCTGCCCAACCAGGACATTGATCTGATTGACCTGGATACTGATGAATCCTATATTTTTGAAGCCACCCTGTCACCGCGATCCAAGATCTCGGGTCGGACTTTGAAGGAAGTCAGATTTCGAGACCGCTTTGGAATCACTGTCCTCGCCATCTGGAGGCATGGCGCCGTAATCAACGAGCGGTTGCGCGATATCCGTTTGCACTTTGGGGATGCGCTCCTGCTGCAGGGGCTGCCCGGTCGTGTAAAGGCGCTAATTGAGGGGAATGAATTCCTGGTCCTGCAGCATGTCGATATCGAAAAACGCGGCCGTAAAAATAAAGCCCCGCTGGCCGCCGGGATCATGGTGTTGGTTATCGCGCTGGCAATCTTATCTGACCTGGGCATTGCCACCAGCATGGTGATCGGCTCGGTGTTAATGGTTCTTACAGGTTGCCTCAACATGGATGAAGCTTACGATAGCATTGACTGGCGCACTGTCTTCCTGGTCGGCGGCATGCTTACCTTAGGGATTGCGATGGAAAACACCGGAACAACACAATACCTTTCGAATCTACTTCTGGGGACGATTGGCAATTTGGGTCCCACGGCCTTGCTGGCTGGGATCTGTTTTCTCTCTGCTCTGATCACCCAGCCGATGTCCAACGCGGCTGCCGTTGTCTTGATGGTGCCGATTGCGGTGGATACCGCCTTGAGCATCGACGCAAATATCCTGACATTTGTTATGGCCGCAGTAATTGGAGCAGCCACCAGCTTCGTCACGCCGGTCGGCCAGAAAGCAAACGTACTTGTCTTCGGTCCGGGAGGCTACAAGTTTTTCGACTATACACGTGTCGGCATTCTCCTGACCGGTTTTCTATTTGTGGTCTCCATGATTTTCTTACCCCTCTTCTGCCCATATTAGGGTGTATATGCCAACCCTGGATCCGTGGTTAGGGCGCTTCCACTTTCCGTCCAGTACGACTAAGAACGAAACTGGTCCAAGAATGGCGGCAGGCATGCCAAGCGACTTGCTAGCGACTATGTACTTTTATGCAAACGCTTCTCACAATAAATCCGTGGTGTTCGATTTTCCGCCCTTGCAGACGGACAACCACAAACAATACATCTCGTTTTGGGTTTGTCCGTCCGTTAATCCTCTGAAATGACATACCAACCTCCCGCTTCTTTTGAAATCGTGAGACTTTTCAGGCGGTTGTCCAATTTACGTGCAATTTCTCTACCAGTGGTGCCGTCTCTAAAAAAAATATCCTGCCCCGCAGTTTCCATTTCTATTTTGCAGGATTGGCCGGATTTCGTTGAGTAAGTACCAATTAGCCTTGTTCTGGCAAATACCTGCGCCTGGACTTTTATATCGGTCTCGTTGTGGAATGTTATTTCTTGTATTGCCATATTGCTTATCCTTGAATCTATTGCTAACTTTAAATTATTGATTTGACCCTGATCTCTGGCAGCCTGGGGACTCAGCGCTTTATCAGAATATAGAGAAGATCCTACTTTGGCAGGTCGCTCGAATTCCACGCCAAAACCAGGCTTTCCGACGGCAAAAATTAATATTCGTGCCGAAATCCGAGCGGATGGTCTAATGTAGCCACCACAGGCTATTTCTGTGTAAAACAGTGTTTTGTTTAGACATCTATGTGTAAGCCGACAAAGCACGGAGCTTCGATAGAATATTTGAACTCCGCAATTTACGAAAAGCCCGGGCTTCAATCTGTCGTATCCTTTCCCGGGTAACTCCTTCTCTTGCTCCGATTTCATTTAGGGTCATCGGTTTCCCGCTTCCTAAACCAAACCGCATTCTCACGCGGATGGCAAAGCTCGCTGCTCGAGGAACAGGTGCGATTATCTTTTGCGCTTGCCGGCGCAAAAGATAATCCTCACATCGAGTCTTTCTTCAGCCGTTTCAAGGCCGAAGGCCATTCCGAGTTCTTGGATGCGAAAACGATCGATGAATTGTCGGATGTAGTTGAACAACGGGTCGCTTTCTACAATTGCAGACGGTTCCACTCCAGCCTGGGGTATCGGGCACCCCTGGTGTTCGTCCGCCAGGAGCATCCTGGGTTGGTTCCGGTCCACATTTGAGCGAGGTCAGGCTACTCGGCCCGCCCGTGGAAAAATGCTACAGCCTCGGTTTTTAAGGTGCGGAATGTGGGTTACTGCGTAACATCAGTTAATTAAACGGGAAACAAAGACACTGGGGCTAGAAAGGCTCTTGTCTCGCTAGATTTTCTTTTATGATCCATGTCAATTCACGCCTGGCTTGACCTCGCGGGGTTCCTAAAGATAGTTCCCATTCATCCAAAAGAAATGATTGGGCGTTATTTAGGACCCGAATATCGCTGCTGCTCAGCTTTCCCCAGCGAGACCGGTAGGAAAGGTCCCGGATAACCAGGCATAAATCCTTGGGAGCTGCTTTATGCATCCGTTCCCCGAGTTGATCTTGTCGCTGATAGGGGTTATTGGACATCTTCTCACCCTGGCTGCGTAGAATACTGATGAGCAGCTTAAAATCGGACCGTGAAGTCGGCAAATGAAGACTGCTGCTACCTTTCTCATCAACGGGAACCCAGAGCGTTTGATCGTTGCCTTTAATCACATAATAGAAACAGGGGTGGCCAGGTAATCCCTTATCAGCAATGGCAGCAATTTCACCGCTGCCATATGTCCAATGGACCACATCATCTCCAACCTTATGCACTGTCATTTTTCGAACTCCTCTCACGTTTGATCACCCGAGCGATGCGAATGCTCCCTCTTCGTACATACGTGTTGATATTAGTCCACCGTCATCCTCCCAACGCAGGAGGCTATACTCGTCAACTTTATCTTTCGACCACCCGTTACCCTCTGTTCCTACAACCATTTTTAAAGACTCTTGTCCGTTTGGGCCAGGCCTTGCTATTATCACTCCTTCGTCTTGTTTTTCCTTTTGTCCGAGAATCGCATCAATCTGCACTCCATTGACCGTTTCGAGTTCGCAAAGAAGATCGGCTAGACTGTCTAATGCCAGTCGGTGACTCTCCAGGATACTGCTTGCTTCGCCAACAGCTTCTTCCAGGATCCGGCGAGTTTCCACATCCACCAGGGTAGCAGTTTCCGGGCTGGCCCGGGCATCCAGGCCGAATTGCTGACTAAGGAAATTCGTCTGCGTACTGGCTGCCAGATGTACTGGACCCAGAACAGTACTCATGCCAAATTCTGTAACCATCCGGCGCGCCAGGTCTGTAGCATGTGCAAGATCGTCGGCAGCGCCTGTGGATGCTTCACCAAGAACCAACTTCTCTGCCGCCCTCCCGCCCACCAGGACTGTCAACCGGGTTTCCAGTTCGCGTTGACTCAGCAAGAAGCGGTCGTGGGTAGGAAGCTGCATGGTATACCCCAAAGCGCGCCCACGAGGGACGATCGTCACTTTGTGAACCTTATCCGCCCCTGGGGTCAGGCTGGCAATCAGGGCATGGCCTGCTTCATGAACCGCGATCACCTTCTTCTCATTCGGGGTGATGGTACGTGTTCGTCGTTCCGATCCTGCAACGACGCGTTCAAAGGCTTCATCAAAATCGGCCATATCCACTGTTTCTTTTCCATGTCGAGATGCCAGCAGCGCTGCTTCATTCACCAGGTTCGCCAGGTCTGCCCCAGAAAAACCTGGAGTCATCTGCGCCGCCGCCTCCAGGTTTACATCAACCCCCAAGGTGACCAATCGCACGTGGATGGTTAGGATTTCAAGGCGCCCTTGACGGTCAGGCAGTTCGACCACAATCTGGCGATCAAAACGACCTGGTCGTAAAAGGGCAGGGTCCAAAATCTCAGGCCGGTTGGTGGCAGCCATTACGATCACCCCCCGCGCAGATTCAAAACCATCCATCTCTGCCAGCAACTGATTGAGGGTTTGTTCACGTTCCTCATGAACCCCAATCGCTCCAGCACCAGCCCTTCGGCCTCCGATGGCATCAATTTCATCGATAAAAATGATCGAAGGTGCGATTTTCTTGGCTTGTTCGAAGAGATTTCGCACCCGGGAGGCCCCAACGCCGACGAACATTTCCACAAATTCGGCTCCGCTAAGGTTGAAGAACTGGACGCTGGCCTCGCCGGCAGTCGCCCTGGCTAGCAGGGTCTTTCCGGTCCCAGGCGGTCCAACCAGCAAAACACCTTTGGGCATTTTTCCACCCAGGCGTTGAAAGTGATCTGGGTTCTCGAGGAATTCGGTCACCTCTTTGAGGTCGGTCACGGCCTCCCCAGCGCCGCCAACATCGTCGAAGGTCACTCCGGTCTGTTCACTTTGAATCACCCGCGCCTTACTTTTGCCGAAGGAGAAGATACTGCCTACCGAGCTAGCCCCACCCTTATTCCGAGCTATGAGCCAGTACCACAAACCGACCATCAGGACCATCGGCAGGATCCAGATCAAAAAAATGCCCAGAATTCCACCACCGCTGCTCTCAACCTGCCCGTGGATTTCCACTTTATTCGTTTCCAAGGTTTGGGTCAGGTCCGGGTCTTCTACCCGCACAGTGGTAAAAGCAGTTCCATCGCGCAGTTTTCCGCTAACATTGGTCGCGCTGATGAGGACGCTGCTGACCTGTCCCTCTGTTAGGGCGCTCTTGAACTCACTATAAGGAATCATTTTGGCCGCGGGGATCTGCCTTGCAACCCACTGGTAACCTAGCATGGCAAGTATGATGATCATGAATAAATAAGAGAACGAAAATTTAAACGGTTGCTTCCTGGAAAGGACTGGATTTTTTTCTTCCTTAGCACGATCTTCATCTGATTGTTGAGAATCCATCAATTTATCTCTTTAGGGTTAATCCTGCATTTGATTTACTCGTACTGCGTCCGTCTAATTGTACTGAGGCCTGGCTTTTTAGGTTTGTTTTCAGGAAGCTTACTGCTACTGCCGCACATGCCTACGAAGTCTTTTAGATTATCATCAGTTATCCACCCAGACTGTCATTATAGAGGAGTTCTGCTATTTCTTTCTGCTCTTCAGTTTTGAGCGAAAATGATGATTGGGTTGGTACGTCCTCAGTAATTTTATCTAACCGTTGGTACCCGGTTGGAAACAGAATATCATTAGGGCAATAGGGGTAGGGCGGCACCCAATCTTTGTCCGGAGTGGTGAACAGGGATTGGTCGAATTCCTGAACCTTTGTGAAGTCCGAGCTGTGTATGGCTAGGAAACCAGAATTTTTCGTCATGTGTTTTACGGCACTCACTGGAATAACCCGCAATTGCTCTATTGATTGTCCACCGCTGATATACAATGAAATGGGATTGACCTGTAAATCATAAAAGTGTCCTTGGATAATCATAGCGGTTACTCGCCTGTTGTCCGGGTTGATCACTACTTTTCTAACAATTCCTGAGATGCCATCAAGGAAGTAAATATTCTTTCCGATGGGTGGTTGTAAAAAACGGTGGTCTTGGTTACCCAGATCAACACCGGGAACACGTATGTTATTGATGACACCACGGACTTTGGGGTGATTGGCGACGCATTTCTCTGCGCTCAAGCGCAACTCTGTGGTGTCCACCTGGCCATTTAGAAGCACCACACCGTGTGAGACCCCCGTAAAAAATTTACAATGATTCGTGTGCTCCAACCTTCCTAACGATCCAGCAACCTCACGGGTGAGCTGGTCATCTAAAACGAGATTATTCTGTATTTTCAGGATTCCAGGAATAGCTTGGACAGCATTTTTTACCCGCCTCAGACTTGCTGTGCTAACGATGTGACCGTTCAAGTAAACGACCCGATTTATTACGTGGACATCAATATGGTAATAATCCAGCGCTCTCAGAACATTATCTTTCCACAAGGCATTGTCGATGATTTTACATATTGCCACATCCGTTTGCTGGATTGAACCAGGGCTTTTTCTATGACCTGTCATTCGCATTTGATCTTCACACCTGGAAAATTCACTGATATTTGATTGCAATGCCTGTTCTTTATACATTTGTGCTCCTGAAAATACTAAATGCTTCAGTTTAAACTTGTAAGCTAGCCCGGGGAAAGCGATTGTCGAAATGGGGCAATACCACAAGTCATCGAAAGTGTCTCTTGCCGGTTCTTGCATAATCGTGCTTTTTTGCCCGGTCTAAGCACCGATCGTTATTCCTGATTTCAGAATAATTTTCATCCCACGACGCTTTACCTTGAACCTACGACAAGGGTTTTAACACAAATTTGGAACCTTTGGCCAGGTGGGGGCGTGAAGCATAAGAAGGTGGCGATAAATATACTGGCCACCGGCGAGAATTTTAGCAGTTACCGATGGTTAGTTTCGGGCGGTCGCTAACAGTTCTTTCAATGCGACCACGATCATACCGCCAGCGACGAAGGCCACTACAAAAGGCAGAACGAGCGATAATGCGGTCCCGAGAACGGGTAGTGTATTTAGCGCTGTTGCGGAAAGCGTTAACGCAATCGAAGCCAATAAAAAGCCTCGCGTTTCTTCCTTGGTGATATTGAGGAAGCCGACGATCACACCAAGAATCGCGAGCACCCAAATAGCCCCTTCAGGCTGAAAGAGAAGCCCGGCGAGCACAGCAATAGCCAGGCCGACGATAAAAGCCCATTTTCCAATTGTTTCACGTTTCATTTTAGCCTCCTATGACTAAAGAATAACAGGCCACCCGCTTGATTATTTGGCTATGGTTATCTAAGGGCGAAGATCTTACTTATTGAAGTTCATTTCTCTTTTATTTGGTTCATTTCTTGCTGGGAACCGTTGATCGGCAAGCTGCTGGACAAGGTGACAGGCAAGCTGCCCAGCAGTAGTGTTGGGCTGATCCCGTTCTCGGTGATGACGATTTTGGCATTGTCCCGCAAGGAGTTTTCGATCTTCTCCAGCTGTTTGAGGGCCTGCGCATTGCCAACGAAATATTTCTCAGCAGCCTCATTGACCAGCCGGATGGCTTCAGCCTTACCTTCAGCGACGTGAATCGCCGCTTCGCGTTCTCCCTCCGCCCGTTGGATAATGGCCAGCTTTTGCTGTTCGGAGGCTTCGAACTCTCCCGTTGCCAGCAGGCGCATGGAACGCCTCTCTTGCTCAGCGGTCTTCTGCTTGTGCATGGCTCTTTTGATGTCCTCGGGCGGGTCAATCAGGCGAATTTCCACTTTATTAACTGTCA
>JBFGQG010000170.1:0-7220 GCA_041564295.1 Anaerolineales bacterium
GCGATCCGTCGCCTGGAAGATTTCTGGGTAGCGTGGCAGGCATATCCTGAAGAGCAAAGAGCCGAAATTGATTTGTGGTCTTTGTGGGCTGCGTTCAATGTTTATGATGAAGCAGGCGATCCTCGCGGTGAGGAAATATTAAACACTGCTCATCGCTTGCTGCAATCGCGGGCGGATCAAATCAGCGATCCGGAAATGCAGCGGGAATTTCTCAGTAAGGTTCGAGTCAACCAGGACATTAAAAAGGCCTTCGATCGTCGTCAGGCCATCGTGTAAGCCGCACTGATGCCGCTCTGTGAATTGTCGCACCAGGGACAGATTTCCGTGCCCTCTGGAATCGGCCGGGAGCAGGTAGTGCAGGCGACATATTTGACCGTACTGTCCTCTACCACGGTTACTCGCGCATAAAGGGACGTCGTCCCCATCAAGATCGTAATTTTGTCAGATAATTCGGTTGAACCGCCGTTCTTGCTGACAATTTGATCTCCGACCTTGATGTTGTTGCTTCTGCTGACATTTGTGATGACGATAGATCCGGCAACGTCTCTTAATGTCGCTTGAACACCGGAGACCTGTTTATCGGCGATCACGAATGTATTGTCCGCATTCCGCCCAATAGATTTCTGCGCGTTCATTTGCACTGTCTTGCTCGTATTAGAACCCGCAATCGCCCATTCCAGATAAAGCAGTAACATGACATCCTTCCTTTCGTGTGTGCGTTTCGACGACAGGATCCATTATAACGAAAGATATGGTGGTCGATTGCATATTGACCATCTTATAACATCGTCTAAAAAGACAGGAGCCACAGAAAAAAGTAGGCTCCTGTCTTTTTAGACGATATATTTCTAATATCAGGTAGTTGCGGCAGGTTCGATGGTCTGGATTTGAGCGACTGTCTCCACCCGGTCAATCACGGGCTGTTCTAGCATTCTAAGCCGGTCGATTCTGCGTTGCAAATAGGGTGAGAAATGCCCTTCATATCGTTTCCACAGCTCCGGTCGTTTCCAGTCATCGCCTGTGATGCGGTACCGGCAGTTCGAAGCACGACAGTCGCATAGAAATTCGTCATAAGGCGTGTCGTCCGTCATTGCGTAATCGAAGGTGACCTCTTCTCCGGGTGCGATGTCTCGCAGGGCAACCAAGCTCAATTGTCCATCTACACCGGTGTTCGGGTCACACGAGTGATTGACGTAATCGGAAGGTTCATCATCGGTCCAGGAGGCCAGGTATAGGTCCTCCTCGACCTGGACCGTATGCCTGGCGATTTCCTCAGGCAGATGCGAGAACTGCTCAACATTGACAATGAAACCGCTCCAAACTGAGACAAGTTCGCCCTTGAATATCCAATCCGTCGCAAAAGCGCCGAGACCGGCATAGCCTTCCCGATAACGGACTTCTATTTTCGGAGACAGATAAGAATGGCGATTTGCGTTCACTGGATCGTTTTCTCCTTGGCGCGCAGCTGCGCGAATAGTGTCGAGATTTGACATTGAAGGACCTGCAATATAACCCTACTTGAATTGAATAGCGGCGGATTATACATTTATTTGCCTGTTTGCATACCCCTCAGAATGATGAATTTATGAGGCCTGGATGCAGAACCTCTTGAAAAAAATCCTTTTTCGTCATTTGAATTTTTTTGAGAATTGGCGTCTCGTTAACTCCCGGCGGTATAATAAGCGCTGGTATTGAGCAGAATACCTTTCGCTCATTTTGTGGCTGAGCGGAACCAGGGCTTGATCACCAAAATCAGGAGGAGGCACCGTTGAAACAAATCAATCCGCCGGAAAGGACGCTTCTCGGCCCGGGGCCAAGCATGGTCCACCCACGCGTGTTATCTGCCCTAGGGATGCCGACCGTGGGTCATCTCGATCCTTATTTCCAGACTGTTATGGACGACGTCAAGTATCTTATCCGGCGAAATTTCCGCACTGAGAACGAATTTGCGATCCCGATCTCTGGGACTGGCAGCGCTGGCATGGAAGCAGCGTTGTGTAATTTTATCGAACCGGATGATGCTGTCCTGGTATGTATTATGGGATATTTCGGGGAACGCATCTACGATATGGCTCGTAGGTACACCGACAACGTGGATCGTCTCGCGTTTGAATGGGGGCAGCCGGTTGATGTTGCCGAAGTTGAGCGAGCACTCAAAGCCAGGTCTTATAAACTCGTCGCGCTCGTGCATTGTGAAACTTCGACCGGCGTGCTTCAGCCGGGTATTGCAGCAGTGGCATCCGCCGCCCATGAGAACGGCGCGCTGGTCGTTCTGGACACTGTCGCATCGTGGCCCGGTGTTCCTGTCGAGGTCGATCGATGGGATGTGGACATCGTTTACAGCGGTTCCCAGAAAGCTTTATCTGCGCCTCCTGGTCTTGCCCCGCTTGTTGTAAACGGACGCGCAATGGAGATCCTCAGGAGCCGGAAAACGAAAGTTCGCAACTGGTATCTTGATCTACAGGCGCTGGACGCCTATTGGCAGTCTGGACAACGCTCATACCACCACACTGCGCCAGTGAATTTAATTTATTCGTTGCGAGAAGCTTTGCTCCTCGTAGAAGAAGAAGGTTTAGACAACGTGCATACCCGACATAAAGCAGTTGCGCAGCAGTTGTGGTCGGGTGTTGAAAAACTCGGCGCACCGCCGTTTGTTCCGCTGGCTCTCAGATCGCCGACTCTGACGACTCCAAGAATACCGCCCGGTGTTGAAGATTTGAGCGTTCGAAAATTCCTGATGGAGAGCTACAACATTGAAATCTCTGGCGGTTTCGGCCCGCTCGCAGGGCAGGTCTGGCGAGTAGGCCTGATGGGATACAGCGCACGTAAAGAGAACGTGACACTGTTTCTTACTGCTTTTGAAGAAGCCCTCTCGGCGCGTTAATACGTCCGAAAAATCATCCTGTTAATTAGAGGAACCATGTATCCGATAGAAGAAATCCAACGAAATGTGCGTGCAAAGAGCGATTCGATCATAAAATTTTTACGTGAGATCTGCGCAATTCCGAGTATCGACTCGCATATCGGCCCGGTTGGAGAACGGATCCAGGCTGAAATGAAGACCCTGCGTTTTGATGAAGTCCGTTTCGACAAAATGGGTAACACCATCGGACGGATAGGGGATGGTCCAAGGGTCCTTGTGTATGACTCTCACATCGACACCGTGGGAATCGGTGATCCGGACGAATGGGAATGGGATCCGTTTTTGGGAAAAATTGATGAAACCGGCCGTTTTTTTGCGCGCGGCGCCTGTGACGAGAAGGGCAGCACGCCGGGAATGGTGTACGGCATGGCGCTGGCACGGGACCTGGGACTACTTGACGGCTATACAGTCTATTACTTCGGCAACATGGAGGAATGGTGCGATGGAATCGCGCCGAACACGTTTGTAGAAGTTGATCCCGGGATCCGTCCGGATTTCGTCGTCATCGGAGAACCGACCAAGATGCAGGTTTACAGGGGGCACAAAGGCCGCGTTGAGATGCAGGTCGTTGCAAAGGGACGCAGCGCGCATGCTGCGAGCAATCATCTTGGGGATAACGCGATATACAAACTGATTCCGATTATTGAAGGTATTCGTGACCTGGAACCGTCACTCGGTGACCACGAATTTCTCGGAAATGGAAAGATTACCGTCAGCGATATGCACGTCAAAACACCGAGCATCAATGCCGTACCGGATGAAGCACGCATATACGTCGACCGCCGGTTGACATTCGGTGAGTCAAAAGAGGAGGCCATCGATCAGGTGCGAGCGTTAATTCCAGCTGAATCGCGAGATTCGGTCAGGGTTGAAATGCTCTTTTACGATGATCCATCCTATACGGGATTTGTCTTTGAGGTGGACAAGTACTTTCCGGCCTGGGCATTTGAAGAAGACCACCCGTTTGTGCAGGCCGGTATGAGGACGCGGGAACTGATCGGTTATCCGCCTGAGCCGACCGGCAAATGGAATTTCAGCACGAATGGGATTTACTGGGCCGGAAAAGCAGGTATTCCCAGCATTGGGTTCGGTCCTGGAGAAGAAGAAACCGCGCACACGGTGCGTGATTCGGTCATTCTGGATGATGTTGTCAGGGCGACTGAGTTTTATGCGCTGCTCCCGGCGGTCTTAAAATAACGCGCCGGCAGGGTTTGATGATAGAATCAAAAGAAAGAAAGCGCGAAGCGGGACGTCATCGAAGCTTAGTGGAATTCGGCCTCCAACTTCGCGTTTGAATTTAAATCCAGCTGAAATGACTTTTGATCGATCTGACCGAAAGACGCTGGTTGGGCTGGAAATTACAGGAGAAAATGAATGCAGACCAATTTGCGTGGCCGAGATTTTATTGGCGATCTCGATTTTTCCAAGGAAGAAGTTGAAACTGTTTTGGACGTCGCCTGGGACCTTAAGCGCAAACGTGCCTTAGGTGAACCGCATGCGTACCTGCGGGATAAAACCCTGGCGATGTTGTTTTTCTTCACCAGCACCCGGACGCGCGGCTCTTTTGAATCCGGGATGGCGCATTTGGGTGGGCATGCAGCTTTTATTGATTCAGATACGACGCAAATTTCGCACGGCGACACGGCGAAAGAGATCGGGGAGATTTTTGGACGATACTTCGACGGCATCGCGATCCGGCAATGCGACTTCGATTTCGGCAACAAATACATCAATGATGTCGCCAGGGCAAGCCGGGTACCGGTTTTGAATATGCAGTGCGATGTGTACCACCCGTTCCAAATCCTTGCTGACCTGATGACGGTGATCGAGAAAAAAGGGCGCGATCTGCGGCGTAAGAAAATGGTTGTCAGTTGGGCATATGCTGCTTCATACAGCAAACCGATTTCGGTACCGCAGTCGCTTATTCTTCAGATGACGCGCTTCGGATGCGACATCGTCCTGGCACACCCGCCGGAGTTCAGACTCCAGGAAGATATCATGGCTCAGGCGCGTGATAATGCCCGGAAATATAATGTCGGATTCGATGTCGTACATGATATGGACGAGGCGTTCAGGGATGCAGATATCGTTTATCCGAAATCCTGGGGACCTTTATTGACGACGAACGAGCCGGCAGAAGGTAAGGCGCTGATCGAAAAGTACCGCTCCTGGATCACCGATGAAAGACGCATGGCTCTCGCAAAAAATGATGCGATTTACATGCACTGTCTGCCAGCTGATCGCGGGCTTGAAGTGACCGACGGCGTTATCGACGGCCCGCAGTCTGTCGTGTATGATGAAGCTGAGAATCGGATGCACGCGCAGAAGGCTGTAATGGCCCTCACGATGAGCTGATGATGGGCGATAGAAAGGTAGCAGTCGTAGCAGTTGGTGGGAATTCACTCATTACCGATCCTAAGAAGCGGTCCATTGACGACCAGTACGAAGCTGCGATGACCTCAATGCACCATATCGTTGATATGATTGAGGCAGGATGGGACGTCATCATTTCACACGGCAACGGCCCTCAAGTCGGTTTCATTCTGCGCCGCAGTGAGCTTTCACTTGCAGAACTCCATCCTGTCAGGATGGATTATGCCGTCGCAGACACGCAAGGCGCTATCGGATACATGTTCCAGCGGGCGTTAGCGAATGAATTTAAGAGGCGCGGGATGGAAAAACAGGCGGTCACAGTAGTTACGCAGGTTTTGGTCGACAGCGAAGATCCTGCTTTTGCAAATCCGACGAAGCCGATCGGCTCCTTCATGGATGAAGAGACGGCTCAAATACGGGCTGGAGAGCTGGGATGGGTTGTTGTCGAGGATGCCGGGCGCGGTTTTCGCCGGGTGGTTCCATCACCAATTCCTCAACAGATAATGGAGGTCGATGCGATTCATTCGCTTGTAACGAATGGATTCGTGGTCGTCGCCTGTGGCGGTGGCGGGATTCCAGTGTTCAAAAAAGAAGATGGCGATCTGCGGGGCGTTGAGGCTGTGATCGATAAAGATTATGCCTCGTCGCTACTTGCGACTTCGGTCGATGCCGACCTTTTTCTTATCGCTACGGCGGTTGACCAGGTCGCATTAAACTTTAAGCGGCCGGATGAACAGTGGCTTAGCCAGATTACAGTTTCAGAAGCTGAGCAATACATCGCTGAAGGTCATTTTGCAAAAGGACGCATGGAGCCGAAAGTGGACGCAATCGTGCAGTACATTAAAAAAGGCGGCAAAATGGGTATGATTACCACGCCCTGGAACATTGCCCGCGCACTAAATGGTGAAACAGGTACCAGAATCATTCCTGATTGAAATTGAATTCGGGTAAAATCTTCTTGATGAAAGGGGCATTGCACATTGGCCATCGAGAATTTCAGGAGGTGAGCCGCATCAAACAATACACCTGCCGTTCCTAAGAAAGTACGTTCCAAAGTGAAGGTTTGCGGCTGAAAACGCCGAAACCCAACAAAGCATTTCGAGGAGAATTGAATGAAGGCAAAAACCCTTTTAATTACGATGTTGTTGATTCTGGTGCTGGCGTTTGTCGCTGCAGGCTGCCAGCCGGCCACCGGTGGAGAAGTGACTGATGAAGCACCACCCGTAGAAACTGAGACCGGTGGTGAAGAAGTAAACTGCCGCGCTTCTGGTGATGCGACCGCTGAAGGTAACTACCAGATTCCTGAAGTCCTTGAAGGCTGCTTCAACGTAGCATTTGTTTACGTTGGACCGCATGATGACGGTGGTTGGACGCAGGCGCATGACGTCGGACGGATTTATGTTGAAGAAAATCTGGACGGTGTGCACACAGCGTTCGTTGAAATCGTAGCAGAAGGCGCGGACGCAGAGCAGGTGATCCGCTCCCTCGCTCGTAAAGGCTTCGATGTGATCTTTACGACCTCCTTCGGTTACATGGACGCATCAGAGACCGTTGCAAGTGAATTCCCGGATGTGGACATTATCCACATTTCAGGCTTCAAGTCGAACGGTGATAACTTCGGCAACCTGTTTGGTGCCATGGAAAATATGAAGTACCTGGCCGGTATACTGGCGGGTTCACGTGCAAAAATGGACGGCAATCCTCGCCTCGGCTACATTGCGACCTTCCCGATCCCAGAAGAACTTCGCCTTGGCAATGCCTTTGCCCTTGGCGCGCAGAAGACCTGCCCCGAGTGCACTGTGGATGTTCGCTGGATCTTTACGTGGCACGATCCGATCATTGAGAAGGAAGCATCTGCATCCCTCTTCGATGCCGGCGTGCAAGTTGTTATGACCGGTGCAGATACCCCGGCACCTGCAGAAGC
>JBFGQG010000171.1:0-7176 GCA_041564295.1 Anaerolineales bacterium
ACGCAAAAACGCTTCACAAAAACCGCGCCATATGGCTTTTTGTCGTCACCGCCATGGTGGTTGCCATGGTCGTGTTAGGGGGTCTTGTTCGCCTGACCCGGTCAGGTCTTTCAATCGTTGAATGGAATGTTATCACGGGGATCTTACCTCCGATCGGGCAGGCAGCCTGGGAGGAGGAGTTCGCCAAGTACCAGCAGTCGCCAGAATTCCTTAAGATCAACTACAACATGACCCTGGTTGAATACAAGTTCATCTACTACATGGAATATCTGCACCGCCTCCTGGGCCGGATTGTCGGACTTGTTTTCGTTCTGCCTGTCTTCTGGATGCTGTTCAGAAAGACGCTCAGGTGGCGTGATTCCGGCCCGTATCTCCTGATCGGAATCGGATTTGCCTTCCAGGGATGGTTGGGATGGTACATGGTTGCCAGCGGACTGGTTGACAGGCCTTCCGTGAGCCATTTCAGGTTGACGGCACATCTCCTTGCTGCGCTGGCGCTGATGGGTCTCACTTTTTGGGTCGCTTTGAACAACCTTTACGGAGATGTGAAGTTCAATAGCGGCGACCGTACAATGCGCGGGATCGTTTGGGGAACGCTGGCGGTCTATCTCGTGCAGGTGAGCTACGGTGGTTTTGTCGCCGGTCTCAAAGCAGGCCACGTTTCTAATACCTGGCCGTTGATGTTCGGCAAAATCGTTCCGCCGGGCCTGTTGACCACGTTCGAAGTCTGGTATGAGAATTTACTCTCCAATCCGACCACGGTCCACTTCATTCACCGCTGGTTTGCATTTGCCGTTTTCGGTTTTGCGGTCTGGCTGTGGGTATACGTGCGCCGTCACGGCGCTAACCCGCAAATCCTGGCAGCAAATTTCTGGTTGTTCGGTTTTGTCACTTTGCAGATCTTGCTTGGCGTGGGCGTTGTGCTGTTCAACGTTCCGATCAGCCTTGCATCGATCCACCAGGCGGTCGCGATCGGTATTTTTATCTCGATTTTGTTTGTGGGGCATCGTATCCTGGAGCCAGCAAACAAATGAGTCTCCAGGATCAGGGATGGATGGCATGATCCAACTGATCGGAATAACAAAAACCAGGCTAAACCTTCGAAGCGGTCCGGGCATTGAGTATGCCGTTCTCCGGGTCCTGCCGAAAGGCACTCGCCTGGTGGTGCTCGAAGATCTGGGGGAATGGTTGAATGTTATGGCGGAGCAAGATTTCGGTTTCGTCCATGAAAACTACGTAATGACCGAAGAACATGACGTAGAGCCTGATGCCGGGGCTGCAGCTGTAGAAAAGGTTCATAACAGTTTCCCGCTCAAGGCGGTGACCACGGCGCGCGTCAACCTGCGCTCGGGGCCCGGAATGGAATACCCGATCGTCACTACGCTTTCTCAGGGGAGTGAAATCGACGTATATGAAGATCTTGGTGAGTGGTTGAACGTGATGCACCAGGGGAAACTGGTCTACATGCGGGGAAGGTTCATAGATTTTTATGAGAACGCTTCCGACGAGCCCATATTGAACCAGGGGGAGGAACTGTTCGGAAACGATGTTGAAATGATCGCCGGTGTGCTGGTGCAAACGGATTTGAAAGCTGGTCCCGGTGAGCATTATGCAACGCTCAGCTCGCTGCAGTCCGGAATCGAGTTGCGGGTCCTGGAAGACCATGAGGCCTGGTTAACTGTAGTATTTAACGATCTGGTCGGTTGCGTTCGAACGACCGACGTATCGCGCTCCGCGCGGATCATCGGGTTAACAACCTCCGTCGTTAATCTTCGAGAAGGACCTGGTACCCTGTACCCGGTGTTGACCATCATTCCCGAAAACGCTCGCCTGGAAGTTTTGGAAGACATGGGCGATTGGCTCGACGTCCAATACAGGGGGGTAAACGGATTTGTGCGCGAAGCCTATGTGAAATTTACCGAATTGGATGATCTGGAAGTTGGCCCGGCGGGTCTCCAAAAAGCGCAGGATTCAGACGCAGTACAGGCGGACGAACCTGTCATGTCGGAGGGACTCCAGGAACCGCAGGTCCTGCCAGAGCAGTGGCTGGAGGGTCTCGTGGAGAATGCTCGTGCGCAGTACGGGGACCTGTATGAAGGGCTGGGAAAACGTTATGGGATTGAAACTGCTGTGGTAGGGGCGGTTGTGGCTGTTGAATGTGGGCCAAGAGGGATCCATTCAAACGGGCGGGTAGTGCTGCGTTTTGAAAACCACGTTTTTTGGCAGTATTGGGGGCGCAACAACCAGGACCTGTTCGACCGTTATTTCCGATTCGATCCTGGGGAACGCTGGCAGGGACATGCCTTTCGGACGGATCCGGGCGGTGACTGGCAGGAGGTACATGCTGGAAGCCAGGAAATTGAGTGGCAGGCATATTTTCTGGCTGCGGACTTCAATCTGACAGGCGCGCGCCTGTCAGCCAGTCTGGGTGCGCCTCAGATCATGGGATTTAATTACTCCTTGCTCGAATACGATTCAGTCCATGCAATGTTCGCTGCCTTCCATGAATCCGAGGAAGCGCAATTACGCGGGTTTTTTGACCTCGTCCACGGCGGGATCTACCCGTCCGACGGCATAGCGGCGCTGAGGGGGAAGGATTTCCGTGCGTTTGCCCGGTATTATCACGGCGACAGGCTAACAGACAAATATGCCGGGATGATCGAGCAGGCCTTCCGTATATTCAAAGAAAAAACAAAATAACGGCAGCTGCGCACCGCAGGTCGAAAAAAAGGAAAAAAAGTGCGGCAGAGGTTTAGGGTTGTGGTGGCCCTTTACCCCATTCGTGCGTATTCGTTTCAGGGCAAAGCAGAGATCGCGCAGCGGAATCCGATGAAATAGCTCGGATTATTCGGGGCGGTGTGGTGGCGGTTCGTAGCTCGCACCGTCTTCATGCCGTCATTGAACGCACCTCCGCGTAAGACCTTCGTTTCCCCGGAAGGAGGCCCGAGGGGGTTTTCGTCCGGTGCTGTTTCATACGCATCTGCTGCGTACCAGTCTGCTGCCCATTCCCACACATTCCCTGAGAGATCGAAGGCGCCGTAGGGGCTGATGCCGATCTCGAAGCTGCCGACCTGCGCGGTATCCTCTCCGCAGGACTGCTGGCCTGGCCCCGGATCGCCGAAGCGGAGATGTCCGCATGTTGGTGGCGCTTCACCCCAGGGAAAAGTACGCCCGTCTGTGCCCCGAGCAGCCTTTTCCCACTCCGCTTCGGTTGGCAGGCGGCGACCGGCCCAGGTGCAGTAATCAGCGGCCTGTTCCCAGGTGACGTTGACCACTGGATATTCCGCGTAGGACAGGTTGGCATAATAGTCCTGGCGTGTGAGCGTATTTTGGAGGGAGGGGACTGTACAACCGCCCTCGAGTACGCATAGGGCATACATCCCGTTTGTGACTTCCGTTTGATCGATCCAGAATGCATCGAGGAACACGGCGCGCATGGGGTTTTCCGTTTCATCGGCGTCGATAGTGCCTGGGGGCACGCCCATGATGAAGCGTCCTGCAGGGACGTAGACGAGGGTCATTTCGTCGATCGGGTGCAGCCAGGTTTCGCCGATTTCTTCGGCGGCGGGGGGAGGGAAAGGGGTTGGGGTGGGTAGATCCGGCGCGCGGGTGCTTTCCGGCGCCGGGTTTTGTGGTGAGCAGGCCGAGAGGAAGATCAGGCCGGCAAGTGCGGCCGCGAAGGCGATCGTTCGGGTGCACGAGCGCATATTGTCATTGAGTTGCTTGATAAGCATCATAAAATCTTGTACAATTAAATTAGTCTGAGATTAATAAGGGGTAAACCAATCCGACGAACTACAGACCGTTTATCCCGGGGGAGGTTTGACAAGGATCATTTTCAATTTTTGATCGCAACTCGTAAACATTCGGCTAGGAGGCTCGCAATGGATGTTATTAAGGTTGCCGGGAGCTCTCGAACATCATCCGTCGCAGGTGCGATCGCAGGTGTATTTCGTGAGCATCGCCACGCTGAGGTTCAGGCCATTGGGGCAGGGGCTGTGAACCAGGCCGTAAAAGCATTGGTGTTGGCTAGCAGCTATCTTGATAAAGACGGTTTCAAGGTGGCGTTTATGCCCCGATTTTCTGATGTAGAGATCGATGGTAAGACCAGAACGGCGGTCAAGTTTTACGTCATCCTGTACGAGGGGGAAGCAGAAGTCGCTGACCCGAGTTTGAATAAGACCGGCGTTTATGAGTCGGTCGAATAAATAATGTGCATTTCTGCTGAAGGTTGAAAACCATCAGCTTTACCCCAGCAGGGGGTAATTGAATGACAGGGCTCGCCTGGATGGCGGGCCTTTTATTATACCTATTGTCCGTTAATTTTTCGCCCTTGACAACCGAACAACCGTTCTATATAATAATAGAACATATATTCTAATCTGTGCTTAAAGTACTCACCTATCAGGAGGTATCTTATGGCTCGTTACACAGCATCACAGGGAAACGGCTTGGGAAGACTGATGCAGAACCGCAGGTTCAGGCGGGGCCTGGTCTGGGGATCGATGATTATCGGAGCGCTGCTGGCGTTTGAGCTTTTCAATTTCAGCACTACCGAATTCGCGTTGTCCGACCTGTTGGGCGAATTGGAGTTCATGGGCCTCCGGTGGGCGACGATTCTTTCGATCGCATTTTGCGGCATTGACTTTGCCGGGATCGCGCGCCTGTTTACACCGGAAGAGGGCGCAGACGAGCCGGCGGAAGTCTGGTATCTGTTCGGTGCCTGGCTGCTTGCAGCCACGATGAACGCTATGCTGACCTGGTGGGGCGTTTCCATTGCCATCCTCGGGCATGAAACGCTTGGCAACGCCGTGGTCTCCCGCGAAGTCCTTCTGGACGTAGTTCCGATTTTCGTTGCGGTCCTCGTCTGGCTCAGCCGGGTCCTGATCATTGGGACGTTTTCCGTTGCTGGGGAGCGCCTGTTCTCCCAGTCTGACCAGCCGGGCCCTCGCCGGTTCAATTCGGCGAAACCGGCCTTCAACCGCCCGGCGGCATCCAGGTCTTACGCACGGCAGTCACAGCGACAGACCAATTACGCACAACCGGCGTTTCGCCCGTCCCCGAAGAAACCCGTCACGCGGCCGAACTCAATTTACACTTCCTCTGAAGAACCGGCTTACACGCCAAGGCCCGAACCGACCTACCACCCGGTTGGAGCGACTCCTCGAAATAACCCGCCACGTACCGGTTCAACCAACGGCGGAACTAATCCGAACGGATCCGGTGGGTACCGGTAGGCGAAAAAAATCCGCACAGAATTAGAACCCAACTATTCAGCGCAAATCGACCGGTGAACCTTCACCGGTCGATTTGTTTACTCTGTTATTGGCTCTGTTATTCGGCGGATCCTCTGGCGAGGCCGAATCCGATGAGACCGCAGCCTGCAAACCCGATGGCAATCAACCAGCCCTCGAAAAGCAGTCTTGTTGCATCCGGCACGAAGTATATCCTGCTGATGGTGCCGACGGTCCCATAAACCAGGAAAGACATAGAAATAACGATAGAAAATACGGAAAACAAAATGAAAAACCTGGCGGTTCCAGAGGAGAGGTCCTGAGCGACCTCCCGGAGCATCAGGTAGGCAAGGCCAGCATAGGCCGCAGTCTGTACGAATGATCCTGTTGCCCGGACGACCGGCGCCAGATCCGCGAGATAGAGTAACAGAATTGCAGATCCGACGACCATTAAAAATATAACGGTGGTGATCGCATTGAGGTGTTGCGCTTTCTCGCGAACAAATCGCCCGCTCAAGCCCAACAAAGTCAGCGCGGCAAACCCGGCGAAGAATGCATGCCGGGCCAGTGTCAGGGCATCCTGACCGCCAAGCCCAAATGGTGCAGCCGACATCCGCTCAGCCCAGAGAAAATATGCTGTGACCGGCAAAAATAGAAATGCAACGTCAATGCTTAATTCTTCAAGTCGCGCCTGCTTTCTTTCTCGCAGGCGAATGAGACCGCTCATTGCCAGCATAACACTGACCGGTGCCCAGGCGATTGCCAGGGTGCCGGCGAGGACACCCTCAGTAATCAAGAAGGCTGCGCCGGAAATCAGTGCCGCAAACGGTTGGAGGTAAACAGCGGTCTGGAATAAGTGCGTGGTGCTTTCATCCGGCCTAAGTGTCAGACCGAACGCAAGTGGGGAAATGACGAGCAGGCCGAACAACACGAGATTTTCAGGCGCGGCCCACCACGCAGATGACCTGCCAAACACCAGCAGCGCGATAAAGACAATCAGGCCCATTATCGTGCGTAGAAGAGTGCCTTTAGCCATTTCTTACCCGTGTCTACACCTGGCCGTAGGCCGGTCGTTCCACTTTGTAGGAGGTTGGATTAATCTGGCAGCAGCTGCCTTGCAGTCCCCTCGAATAGTAACGCAAGAATAGGTGACCGCAGTTACTCCCCTCTGTGCAGGTTCCGAATATGGAAGACCGCATTTAAACACCAAGGAATCGTAAAATTGCGGGTGCGACGCCAGTCAGGTCGCGCAATCCGTAAGTAAACGCCTGGCGCATGTCCGGAGCGCCGATGACCAGTCCGGGAACGTGATTGAGCGTATGGCGTTTGGTCGAAAGGTCTTCCATGTTTCCGTGATCGGATGTCAGCAGGATAATGCCTTTTGACTCGTCCCAGGCATCCAGCAGACCCGCGAGCACCTGGTCGAAGGTCTTTAGCATCTCGAGCGCGCCGTCCATATCCTGATAGTGCCCGATGTAATCACTGGCCCAGAACTCGAAGAAAGAAAAATGGTATTGCATGGCGAGTTCGGCCATGTGCCGGCCTGCTGGGCGCGGTTCTAGCAGCGGTGAGTCCTTATAACCGAGGTGCGTACGCCAACCTTTTCCGGTGAAATCAGCTGCCAGCCCTTTGCCGTTGAAAAAATCATTTTCTGTCTTTAACTCAATCCCGCCGCTGGTTACAGCCATTGGGATCGAAGAATACATCCGTTTCCCGGACTCAATACTATCGAAATATCCCTGGGGATAGGCATTAAGCAGGGCAGCGCTTAGGCCTGCTTCATTAATCGTTTTAAAGATATTTCCGTTGATGAGGATTTGACTGATTGCGTCGTTCGGTTTGGGACCGTAGTGACGTCCTATTTCAGCAGGGACGTTCTTTCCGGTCACAAGAACGGCCTGGCCTGTTGCAGATTGGGGAACGCCGTCTACGCCCAGCCTGG
>JBFGQG010000172.1:0-7169 GCA_041564295.1 Anaerolineales bacterium
CGAGGCCGGCAACAACGCCGAGCACCACGGCCCACGCCCAGCTGCGCTGACCGCTCCATTTCAGTAACGCCAGCAGCGCACCTGAGAAGAAGACGACCATTGTCGAGTCGATCTGGAATGAACGGCTGGCATAGATTCCGAGCGGGAGAAACAAAAAATACGTTGCGCCGACAAGCGCACCAAGTGGTCCGCCGGCAGCTCTCCTGCCCAGTAAATATACGAGCACACCCCCGGCCATCCAGGTGGTGATGGAAACGAGTCGGGCAATCCAGAGGTTTTCGCCGCCGGTCAGACGATACCCGGCTACAACAATCGACTCAAGGATCGGGGGTTCGAGCTTCTCCAATTCTGCCCTATGGGAACGCGCCAGTTCCAGCATTTCCGGATTTGCCCCAGGCAGTCCTTCATAGTAGATCGCCCGGGCAATGATCGCCGAGAACAACTGCCGCGAAGGATTGAAATCGAGCGGCTGGTCGGTCAGGTCGACGAGGCGCACGAGTAAGGCGGCAGCAAATAGGAGGGCGGTCAGGAAGGGGATGAAACGTTTGGGCATGAGGGTTATAGTGGTTCCATGTTCCTGGTGCTGAGTACAGAGTGCAGGGCTTATGCTGAAGGGAACCGTTGTTTTAACAAAATCTTTTACCAGAAACCCTACACACTGCACTAAAAAAGACTTTCATATCCCACTTTTTTGAATACTTCCAGCTTTCCCCCGACCGTGGCATCGATCACCTCCCGCCCGGCCTCTTCGTAGGCCTGTCTCGCCATGCGGTACCCGACTTCGGAAGTGTCTAAGTCGGGCAGCTGCCACCGGAAACCTTTTCCGAAGTAGCCGGCAGAAAAATGATTCGGGTCGTCGCCTTCGGAGACGACGGTCGTATTCGGTTTTCCTTTCGTTGCAAAGCTGTGGTCGACGCCGATCAGGATCGCTTGTTCGAAACCCATGTGGAAAGCCAGCTGCAGGCAGACGAAGCTGACCGTCGCGCCTTCCCAGAGGCGGCTGCGGGCATCCTCGGCGAAACGCGGGCCGGTGTAAGTGGTATGAAGAAAGATAGGTGCGGAGGGCCGTAGGCGGGGGTTGGGTGGCTGTGTGCGAAGTGCGAGGTGGGACGGGTAGAGGTCAAATTGGGCCGTTTTCGACGTTATCGGAGTGACATAACTTCGAGAACGCCACGAAAGGAACACCGGCATCGGCTGGTTCAGGAAGTCCGAAGCGCATTGTTCAATCACGAGTGAGTTAACCGAAACAAGGTAGGAGGTTGTGAACGCCCACTCCGGAAATGCCAGGTAGACCCGGTTCATGCCGAAGGTAAACTCCCCGCGCAGTTTCTGCAGGTCCGTATTTCGCAAACTGGGTCCGTTGCCGATAATAAAACATCTTTCGCCCTTGTGGACATCCTTCAGAGCGGCTAAACGCCGGATACTTTTCCTGCGTTTTGGATGGAATGCGGCCGCAGGCCACTCAGCTGCGCGCTGCATCCAGTCTCGCCTATCCCGCAGCGCCCCCAATAAAGATGCGGGGATGCTTTGCTTGATTAATTCTCGCATGTTGAATTTACTCGGTGCTCAAGCGAGCGGTCGCACCACCGTCAACGATCAATGCCTGCCCGGTCATGAATGAAGACTGCTCATGATCCGCGAGGAAGTAGATTGAGCTGGCAATTTCTTCCGGGCGGCCGACCTTCCCGCTGACCGTGCTGCGGGCCAGGTTTTCGAGGCGTTCCTCCATCGTGCCTCTCCCTGCATGGTCGCGGACCAGGCCGTCGCGCAACATCTGGGTGTCCACTGCACCGGGAAGAATTGCGTTGACGCGGATATTATCCGGCGCGAACTCGATTGCCATTGCACGAGTCAGCGCCAGCAGGCCGCCTTTCGAGGCGGCATATGCAGCGATATTGGCGGAAGTCGCGACCGCATGCACCGATGAGACGTTCACGACTGCACTGTTTTCCGCCGCTTTCAGAAGTGGGTAAAAAAGCTTGACGCCCATGAAGACGGACCGCAGATTGGCTGTCATGACGCGGTCCCACTCGTCCACGGTCGTTTCGACCAGCGGCTTGGCGACCTGGACAGCCGCGTTGTTTACCAGCGCGTCCAACCGGTCGGTACGTGAGCGTGTTTTTTCCAGCAGCGCGTCGAGACCAGCCGGATCGGTAATGTCGCCATGCACGAACAAGCCATTGTCAGGGAATTCCCCGAACGGCGCACGGTCCACGCCGATGACGAGCCACCCGCGTGCTGCGAAATGGTGCACCGTTGCGCGGCCGATTCCCCCAGAGGCGCCGGTGATTAATAAAGAGCGTTTCGTATTCATTGTGTTTTATTCGTTTAGATTTAAAGTTAAAGGTTGGTCCGAGTGAAGTTGAGATTGCCCTCCAGTCGAATAGCAAAAAAAATAAAACCATTCAACCTTAATATCTCAAACATTAATATTCCGCTTCGATCCCCAGAGCCTCTACTAGATTCCGAATCGTCGACTGGTGCACTCTCTCCCAGGCGGCCGGACTCGAATTCGCATTATGCGGCGCGAGCATTACGCTGTCTAATTCCAGCAGCGGGCTGTCCGGCGGCAGCGGTTCGATCTCGAATACATCCAGCGCAGCACCGGAAATCTGACCGCCCTTAAGAGCAGCGACCAGCGCGTTTTCATCCACCAGCGGGCCGCGAGCAGTGTTGATCACGACGGCGGTCGGCTTCATCTTTTCGAGGCTCTCTTTATTGATGATGCGCACGCTGGTCGGGTTGAGGTCGCAGTTCACTGAGACGAAATCAGCCCGCGCGAGCAGGTCTTCGAGCGAGGTCATTTCAATCCGGTGTTCGGCGACGAAATCCGGTGCGATTGGGACGATGTCATTGCCGAGTAATTCCATCCCGAATGCGGCCGCGCGACGTAAAACAGCTTTGCCGCAGTTGCCCACCCCGATCACGCCGAGCGTACACTCACTAAGAGACCTGCCGAGGATCTTTTCCCATCGACCCGCCTTCATGTCCCGGTCCATCCACGGTTGGCGCCGGGCAAAAGCAAGGATGTAACCCAGGACGGTGTCGGCGACAGGCAGCGTGAATGCATTCGGCGTATTACGAATCTGAATGCCAAGGCGGGCACAGGCCGCTTTGTCGATCGAGTCGATCCCGGTACCCCATTTCGAGATCACTTTCAACCTCGGTGCGCAGGCTTCGAGAACCCCCTGCGTATACCGGTCGTCGCCGCAAATAGTCCCGTCGAACTGACCTGCATATTGCATCAGGTCAGCCTCTTCGAGACGTTCTGCGACGTCAGGGACGATCAATTCGAGACCGTAACCTTCAAGAATCGGCTTGAAGCGGTCCATGAAAGGCAGCATGTAGGGTGCTGTAATCAAGATGGTTTTGGTCATTGGATCACCCCATCAATCAGTTTGTTAATTACCTGGTCATCAGCGCGAATTCCGCCAGCTTGAAATCGAACTCCTCGTCGATATCGACAGCCTCTTCGCGCGAAATTTCAAACATCAAAGGTCGTTCGCCTAACCGGTTGCCCCGCCGAACAAGCGTATCCCGTTGAAAAATGTAAATACAGGAGTTCTCTTCATAAATCGGAGGGAGGTCCTGCGTGCGCAGCAGGACGCCAGGGTCATGGTTGACCGGTCTGGCGCCTTCGGCCCACAACCGCGTCTGCAGGCGAGTGACGGAAAACAACGAATCGTACTTTTCTTCGCCAAGCAGCGTCCGGATTGCACGAGAGACCGTTTCGGGACGAAGTAGGGGATTGGTGGAATGCGTTTGCAGATACCAGTCAGAGCGGAGTTTGGCCGTCGTATTCAGCAAAACATCATTCATCGGGATCTCGCCGGCGCGGAGGTGCTCTGGACGCTCCAGCGGAATCACAGATGGGAATGCCGACGGTAATTCCTGCAAAATGGCCGGGCTGTCGGTATCGACAGCGACCTGATCGATTTCCGGAACGGAGAGCAGTGTTTCAAGAATATGATGGTAGAGCGGTTTGCCTGCAATAAGCCGGTAGTTCTTTCCAGGGACGCGCTCTGAAGAATGGCGCATCGGAACGAGTGCTGTGATGGTTGGTGATTTCTTCATGGCGCGTCATTATACCGAATGGGGTCGATTTGTCGCGCCGGCATTTCGTCGTCCTTCCGGCCACGAGGGTAGTAGAACGTCTGGCGCAGTGGCGCGGTCAGCGGCAAATTTGCCTGCCGGTAACCCCTGTAAGTCCCCCAGAACTGCAGTATGCGGAACCAGAAAATGCCCGGCCAGTTGCCGCGCAGCTTGCGTTCCCTGGCAGCATGCCAGAGATCCGTAAGGATATTCGCCCACGACATGCGGAAGAAATCGTACAGACTGAAGTGGGCTTCGTCGTAGATCTGTTTGAAGGCCATCGCTTCCCGCCTGTAGCGGTTGTAGACCTGGCGAGGGCGTTCATCATGGACATGGACGATCTCCGCTTCGGCAACATAAGCGACCAGGTAGCCTTTTTCGCGGGCCCATTTAGCCCATGCCAGGTCTTCCAGTCCGGTCAGCGCTTCATCGTATGGATGTTCGAGCCAGAGTTTCCTCCGGATGGCGGCATTGGCGTTGTTGCAGAAGGCGTGGGTCTGTTGTGGGTTGGAGACGTCGGGGAACCAGCGTGCGAAGACCTGGTGCTCCGAATATTTGCTCGTTTCCATGCCGCGCTGTTTTCCGTACGCGATGGCGACGCGTGTATCGCCGAATGCTGCAGTGAGCTGCTCAAGCCAGTCCGGGTAGACGGGGTACACGTGCGCGCTGGCGATGACGATGATCTCCCCTGCGGCTGCAGCGATGCCCTGGTTGAGGGAGTAGCCGAAGGTGAAATCCTCGGGACGGATGCTGACCACTTTTGCCCCAAACTGGCGCGCGATCGCGGCAGTCGCGTCCGTCGAGCCGGAGTCGACGAGGATGACTTCCTGGAAGGGAATGGTCTGCTGCTTAATGCCTTCCAACAGGCGGCCGATGTGGGCTTCTTCGTTATAAGCGCGGATGACGATGGAGAGGGAGGGCAAAGCTTGGTCCTTAAAAAGAGGCGGCGAATCGGCGAGTCAGCACCTTTTCATTAAGAAGTTCAATCAAGTTTCAATTCGCTGATCTACTGAAACGCTGATTCGAAAAAATACGCCGAATAAAAATAGATCTCCCGGATCAGGAAAATCGCCTGGCTGCGGACCGACCGGTAGCGGCTGGTCGTGGTAGGGGAGGCAGAGGCATTCATGCCAAGGTCATCAGCGATCGCCATTGCTCGTTTCATGTGGAACGGATCACTGACCACCAGCACGCGTTCAAACCCCATCTCATCCGCTATGCGCCGGGCTTCGGCCAGGTTGGACTCGGTGTCGATGGAGGCGGTTTCGATGAGGATGCGGCCGGCGGGGACGCCGCTTGCCAGCGCATATGCTCGCGCGGCCTCCGATTCGGCGATATTGTCCCGGTTGCCCAGGCCGCCGGTGAAAATCAAGTAATCCACCTGGCCGGACCGATACAGTTCTATGCCGTGATTAATACGCTCCCGGAATACGGGGGAAGGCCGGTCGCGGTAAACGGCAGCGCCGAGAATGACAGCAGCGTCTGCCGGCGCCGTGTCGCTGACCTGTGCGAAAGCGTAAATCCGGCTGCCTACGAGCACAGTCCAAAGAAAAAAGACGGCCAGGAGGATGAGAAAAAAGCGCTTTCCGGCAGCTGGACGGGATTTTTGGGGCTTCATTGATGCCTGTTTATAGCACCGAACGATTAACGCGGAGTTAGAGATGTTCCTTGCGTTTCGTACCCCAACTTTCGTAGGAGCTCGCCGCCCGTCGAATTAAAAACAGCCAGGTTTGCATCCGTAAAATGCTCACGCCACTCCCCTGGCTGTCCCTTGCGAAAGGTGCCGGACTTGCGCGGCGCCACTTTTGAGGCCATCACGGCGATGGCTTCTTCTCTGGATACGGACGGGATAAAACCGAAGTCTTCGAGATAGTCGAGTATTTTTCCGACGGCTTTTGCGCGTTCGAGGATCAGCTCCTCGAAACGCAGGCACAGCACACCGGGAGCGTCCAGCCAGCCGGTATAGTTGCTGTAGCGTGTGAGCAGGGACGGGGCCTTTAGTTCCGGCGTGTCCACACCCAGAATAGCGGCGTTGATGCGATCCTCAATGGATGGAAGGGCGTTGTAATACTCATGCAGCATGTGCCCTTCATGCATGTCGCTGGCATAGAAAACCTGTGAAATAACCCAGTCGCGTGGGTCCCTGTGTAAGAAAAAGACTGCTCTCCCGGGGCCAGTGGCTGTCGAAATCCACGGTTCAACGCCGTGCAGGTAGCCGTAGCGGATTTCCCCGGGCAGCATGCGCCGTACTTCGGCCAACGTGGCTTCATCCGATAAGCGCGTGTTCTTCTCTGTACGGTGGACCGGTGGAAAGCCGGGATTCACGAAGGGCCCGAGGTCGACCAGTCCTTCAAGGATCTGGACGATCAGGTGCGAGCCGGATTTCGGCATGGCATTGCCCAACACCGCCGGCGCTGACCGCAGGTTAGCCTGCCCCCAGCGCCGCGCCGCGGTGTACCGGCGTGATGCATAGCGGAGGCGTTTGATTTCGTGTTTGATTCTGGGGAACATAGTAAGGTGCGAGGTGCGGTGGTTTATATGCCAGAAGGTAACCGTTGGTTTCTGGCAGTGGACGTCGCACCACGCAAGCGACTCGTACTATTCTGGATAGAGAAATTCACTTCCGTCAATGATCCCATCGCGGATTACCTGCAGCGTGGGCGACTGCCGAACATCTTCCGCCGATACGTCTTTGAAATGGACGTAGCCGCGGGTCGAGTGCGGTTCCATGAACGCGTCGAAAGGCAGGGGCGTGCGCCAGAGCTGGTAATACTGGAAGCGGCGGGCATTGCGGATGAAGTCCTCTGGTATATCGATGTCCTCAACTTCCAGCAGTTCCACGGCCTTGCGGTAATGTTCTTCAGCAGAATCCGGCAGGAATACACACTGCACCTGTGTGTAACGTGCTTTGCCGCCGCTGAGGACGGGCTTGCCCATCAGGACGGATTCCAGCCCGATGGTTGAATTGTAAACTGCCACGAATTTTGCCCGCCGGATTAAAGCATACGAACTGACGTATTCCAGCGGCGGGATGTAGACCACGTTGGGCAGTGCTGCAACGCCGTTGGAAGCTACCC
>JBFGQG010000173.1:0-7153 GCA_041564295.1 Anaerolineales bacterium
CTGTGCGCACGCGTTTCGGAGCGGACCAGAGCACCTGGTTTGTTGAAATAATCCTTTTTGCACTGATCGTTATCGGCATAATTGCTTTTTCAACCTGGATATTTGGTGTGATCGGCCAGCGCGAGCATGAAATCCGCGCCCGTACGGAGCAGCTCCGGGCCCTCCATGAAGCAGCCCTCGCCTTAACGACCGAACTGAATATTTCGGCTGTTTTACAAAAGGTCGTCGATCTTGCGCGCGAGTTGGCAAACGCCAGGTACGGTGCACTGGGTGTGCTTAGTGAAGACGGCGTGATCGAGCAGTTCATCACCTCTGGACTTGAACCCAGCGAGCGAGAGCGCATGGGTACACCACCAGTAGGAAAAGGCATACTGGGCATCCTGGCAAACGAAGGGAAATCGGTGCGCGTGTCGGATATTGAAACGCATCCACGCTCTTCAGGATTTCCGCCCAACCACCCAAGTATGAAAACCTTCATGGGCGTCCCCATAAATTCGAAAGGAAAAGTTATCGGGAATCTCTACCTGGTCGATAAGAGAAGTCCTGGTAGCCCAGATGGAGTTCCTCTCGAATTTAATGACCGCGACCAACAGATTCTCGAAATGTTTGCAACACAGGCGGCCATCGCGATCGAGAATGCTCAACTTTACAGACAGACGCAGCAGCTTGCCGTGTTTGAAGAACGTGAACGCTTCGGAATGGACCTGCATGATGGCATCATCCAATCGATATATGCCGTCGGCTTGATGCTCGAAGATACCCAACACCGGATCGAATCGGTCGTGCCGGATGCTGAACACGGTATCTCACGAGCGATTCACGGCCTTAATGAAGTCATTCGCGACATCCGGAATTACATTCTAGACTTGAGACCGCAGCGTTTCCAGGGACGCGATTTATCCGCTGGTGTTGAAGAACTTGTGCGGGACCTACGGGCAAACTCATTTCTCGATGTACAGTTTGTCGCGAACGGATTCGATCAGAGCGGTATTTCTCCGGAACACACGGTTGAAATCTTGCACGTCGTCCAGGAAGCGTTGACGAATATTCGAAAGCATGCCAGGGCAACGACTGTCAAGATCAGCCTGGATCGTGATGGAGAAGCCCTGTCTGTTGTGATTGAAGATAACGGTGTAGGGTTGGATTTAGAAGCGGCAGACCATTCGCTGGGAAACGGCTTGCACAATATGCGGGAGCGTGCAAAGAATCTGGCCGGAAATATTGATTTTCATGCAAATCCCGATGGGGGAACGACCATACAATTGCATATCCCTCAAAAAGTGTAATCTGTCACCTCAATTGTGGGACAAGTGTCACTGTACCCATTCTCACCCCAGTTTAAACTTCATATAACCATCGTCTGTCATTTGGCCCCAGGTTGATAATCAGCATTAGCCTGTAATTTCACTCCCTAATTGGTGGGATGGCGTCTTTGGTGGATTTCGAAATATTAGGAGCCTGAATGGTTCGTATTATGTTGGCAGACTCTCACGCGGAGGTGCGAAAACAGCTTGCGGAGCGCTTATCCCGTGAAAAAGATTTTGAGATCGTTGGCCAGGCATCCTCTGCAGCCGAGATGCTCGAACGCGTCCAATCCTCCAGGCCGGATGTGCTCGTCGTGGATCCGGATATTCGAAATGACGACTATCTCGCAGCGTTAAAAAACCTGCGATTTCAACTGCCTCAATTACGGATCGTTGTCCTTGCTTCCGTCGTAGATACATTTTTGCAGGTAGAGTTGACGCGTGTCGGTGTGCACAGGATATTCAATAAGGGCATCCGTACAGACGTTCTCCTGCATGAAATCCTCTCCATGTTGAAAAAGCCTTACCGCTGACGGTTCTTCCAATATCAACAAATATTGCCGTCCTCATTTTCCGAATCTCACCCTGCTTCCAGAAACGATCACCGAACTTGACAAATGTCCTGAATCTTTAGGGACATTTGTCACTATGTGTTCAACGGTTTAAAGAGGATAATGGGGGCACATAGGCGAAGTCAAATGCTCCAACCAGCATGACTTGCCATAGCTCCCTCCCGGAACTCCTTCCCTGGCTCTATCATACAGTCAGGGGAGGAGTCTTTTAAAGAGGAAGTTGCGTTAAAATGCAACTCCATGACCCAATTCTCTGCCATGTTACAGGCCGGCGGCAAATCCAGTCGTATGGGCGCTGACAAAGCGCTCGTGCCCTTCATGGGAACGACGCTGCTCGGTTATGTTATTGACCAGCTCAGACCGTTCTGCGACGATATCGCGATCATCTCGAATCGACCTGAAGATTATGAGAGATTTCAATTGCCGATCTTCCAGGACGTCTTTCCGGAGTGGGGTGCGCTCGGTGGGCTCCACGCAGCAGTCTACCATTCAAAATGCGAGCTATGCATGGTGCTGGCCTGTGATATGCCTTTCATTCAAATGGATTTATTACTGTACATGGTTAGGGAAAGCCAGGGTTATGACGCCGTCATTCCAAGACTTGACCAATCCGGGTTCACGGAGCCGTTCAGAGCCGTTTACAGACAATCCACCCTGCCTTACATCGAAGCGGCCATTAATAACGGGCAGCGCCGGGTCAATAGTTTCTTTGACCAGGTTTCCATCCGTTTTCTTGAACAGAAGGAAATCCAGGTCTTCGACCCCGCGCTGCGGTCTTTTTTTAACGTCAATACCCCTGAAGATCTGCAGATCGCCCGGCAAATGGCCAGGGAAACCCGGTGAAATTACTCCTTCGGGATGATCAACCAGAGGATTACATAGGGGACAAAGCCCGGTAAGCCGCCGGGAATGAACAGGATGAAGAACAAAAGGCGGAACCAGAAAGCGCTGATTCCGAAGAATTCACCTAACCCGCCACACACGCCTGCAAGAATCCTGTTCCTGCGTGATCGCCTGAGGTAATGTCTATTGGTTCTCGTCATTTTGACCTCCGTACCGCTATTTTCATACTGATTTACGAATATCAGCCTTCAGAGTTTCGGATGGATATGAAAATGAGCAGTATTCGTCTGCTCACTTTCAGGTCCTCAGGCTAACTTTGATACAGGCCGCGATGTTAATCGCCGAACTGGATGCCCTGCGCGAGAGGCAGTTCACGCGAATAATTGATCGTGTTGGTCTGCCGGCGCATATAGGCTTTCCACGCATCTGATCCAGATTCGCGCCCGCCTCCCGTTTCCTTTTCACCACCGAAAGCGCCGCCGATTTCGGCACCTGAAGTCCCAATATTTACATTGGCAATTCCACAGTCTGAACCGTTAACCGAGAGAAATTCTTCCGCAGTCCGGATACTATCGGTGAAGATTGCGCTTGAAAGGCCCTGTGTGACCCCGTTATGCAGCGAGAAAGCTTCGTCCAAAGTTTCGTATTCGAGTAGATAGAGGATCGGGGCAAACGTCTCATCTTTCACGATCTCCGTTTGTTCCGGCATTTTAACGATCGTCGGTTCTACGAATTGCCGGCCTTTTTCGGTCAACACACGACCACCGGTCAGAATAGTCCCTCCCTCTGCGACTGCGACTTCGAGCGCATTTTTCATTTGCTCAACAGCAGCAGGAGTCACGAGCGGCCCCATCAGAGTGCCTTCCTCCAGTGGGTCGCCGATCGCGACTTGCTTGTAAGCCTTCACCAGTCGCTGCGTCAGTTCCCCGGCGATGGACTTATGCATGATGATGCGGCGCGTGGACGTGCAGCGCTGTCCCGCGGTGCCGACTGCTCCGAACAGGATGCCGCGCACGGCCAGGTCGAGATCTGCATCTTCATGGACCATGATCGCATTGTTGCCGCCAAGCTCGAGCAGGCTGCGTCCAAGGCGTCCAGCAACGGTTTTTGCGACATGTCTGCCTGTTTTGATCGAACCGGTGAAGCTGATCAGGGGCAGGCGCGCATCGTTGATCAGCAACTCGCCGACGGAGGGACCGTCTCCGATCACGAGATTGAACACCCCGGTCAGGCCGTGGTCGGACATGACTGTGTTGCAGATATTCTGTATTGCGATCGATGTGAGCGGTGTGATCTCTGAAGGTTTCCAGATCATCGTGTCGCCGCAAACGGCGGCTATGGTTGAATTCCACGACCAGACTGCCACCGGGAAGTTGAAGGCGGTGATAATGCCGATCGGTCCAAGCGGATGCCATTGTTCGTACATCCGGTGACCGGGGCGTTCGGAGTGCATGGTAAGCCCAAAAAGCTGCCTGGAAAGGCCGACTGCGAGGTCGCATATGTCGATCATTTCCTGGACCTCGCCAAGCCCTTCTGCCCGAATTTTCCCCATTTCAAGTGTGATCAGATCGCCGAGCGGCTCTTTGAGCTCACGGACGGCATCACCGAAATCACGTACAAGCTGACCGCGCTTCGGAGCTGGGACATTTCGCCAGTTTTTAAACGATTCAGAAGCGGCCTGAACAACTTTATCATAGGCTGCCGGCGTCGCCTGGGTGACACGCCCCAGCAGCTCGCCGGTCGTTGGGTTATAAGATTCGATGACCTGCCCGGCGGCGTCTTCGATCCAGCCGTCGGGCCCTGTGCAGGCGCCCGGACTGTCAGCTTTAATCCCCAGTTTAGTAAGAACGGAACTTGGCTTCATCAAATGCTCCCTAAGATGGTTTTATTTCAGGCGCCGACGTCTCGCCCGGTGCCGGGTCGTCATTTTTTGATTGCATAGAATTAACTGGAATGCTCAGGCGAAAGGTCGCGCCTTCACCGGGGCGGCTGAGCAGCATCAGGTCACCCCCGTGGGCCCTGGCAATCGCGCGCGCGATAAAAAGGCCGATCCCAAGGCCATTACGTTTCCAGCTTTGCTTATCGGCTACCTGGTGGAAGCGATTAAAAAGTTCGATTTGCAGTTCCTCGTTGATGCCGAGACCCTGATTGTGGAAATCGATATGGACCAACTCTTCTGAAGCAGACTCAATGAGTATGCCGATATTTGACCGGCGGGATGCCTGCTGCAGGCTGACGTTAAAAATGTGATGCAGCGCGTGACGCAAGAGCACCTGATCTATATAAACTGGCGTATCGAGGTTGGAGATCAGCTGCACCTGGACTCCGCGTGCGCTCAAATCTGGTTCAGCCTGCCGGATAATTTGTTTGACAAGGTCGTGGACGTCGCTTTGCCGTACAAGCACTTCGAGCCCTTCATCTATTCGTATCATCAGCAAGAGGTCTTCAATCAGCCAGCGTAGAGTCTCCGCGTTGAACCTGGCTTCTTTGATGAAATCCTGCTGTGCACTGAGGTCGTCTCTAAACGCCTCACGAAGCGATAAATCCAGTGCATTGAGAATCAAAGCGACGGGTGTGCGCAACTCATGGCTGAGGGAAGAAATGATGCTGGCCTTGAGAGATTCGATATTTTCAGCGGCTTCTTCTTCATCCCAATTCTGGCGGCGAAGGAGGGCTTCGATCCTGGCCGCGAGTGTAGACAGCGGGAACGGTTTCGTGAGATATTCGTCCGCGCCGATTTTCAAGCCCTTTATGATGTCGGAATCTTCACTGCGTGCGGTGAGCATGAGGATTGGTATGAGGGTTTTTTCGCGAGCGAGCTCGCAGAACTCCCAACCGTCCATTTCCGGCATCATAATATCCAGAATAATAAGATCGGGTTGAAATTCATCAATTAATTGCAGTCCATCCACTCCATTATCTGCAATTGCAACACGATAACCAGCCTGTGCGAGGTTCAATTCAATCAAGCGAAGTAAATCGACATTGTCGTCGACAATTAATATTTTAGCCATGGGATAGGTTTCTTCCGATCTTAACGGGTCCTTGTCGAAAGGATTTTAACCTATTTTTTCTCACGACGAAGAGAGTAAGGCTCTTAAGTTATCACAATGGAAAAAGGACTTAGAAAAGACTGGTGTTTCTTATTTCTGGTTACGGCGTGGGTGTGCCGCCTGTTACATAAGGTTCGACGCCGAGGTAGGCCAATCGCTCTTCTGCTAATAAGCGTGCGAAGAATTCTGTCTCGAGGTCGAGAAAGCTCAGATAGTCTGCAATGGCAAGATCTTTTTCTCCGATCTCTTCATACACACGGCCTCGCCAGAGATAGGCCTGCGTAAATGTCGGATTGATTTCAATCAAGCTGTCAAGATCGGCCAATGCTTCCGGATAATCCCCCTGGCCGGAATGCGCAATGGCTCGGAGATAATATGTCACCACGGGGTCCGATCCGAGGTCTAGCGCACGGTTCAGGTCTGAAATAGCGCCAGCGTAGTTTCCGAGGTCGTTTCTGGCTGCGGCCCTGTTGAGATATGCCTGTGCGTAATTCGGGTTCAACTCGATCGATTTATCGTAGTTGAGAAGCGCATCCTGGAAGAACTCCAGCCTGTAGAAAGCAAAACCGAGGTTATTGTAGTAATTTGAATTCTCCGGTTCGAGGCGGATTGCTTCGATATAGTCTGTTATCGCGGCCTGGTATTCACCGAGATCTACGCGTGCGAGGCCGCGGCTGTTGTATACCGCACCGGAGAACATCGCGAGCTGAATAGCCTTGTTGAAATCGCCGACAGCCTTGATCGGATCCCCCCGGAGGTGATGAAGCAACCCACGGTTGTAATAAGGGCTGGCGAAGTCCGGTTCCGATTCGATCGCGCTCGTGAAATCCTCGATAGCTCCTTCATAATCACCGCGTGTCTGGCGCAGGAGCCCGCGCTCGTTGTATGCCGCAAAGTTGCCTGGATCGAGTTCGATCACCTGCGAATAATCCTGGAACGCACTCTGGTTGTCGCCGAAGGCTTTGAATGCTTCTGCCCTCGTCATATAAGCGGGGATAAAATTGGGTTCTTTTTCGATCGCAAGGGTGGTTTCCTCGATCGCTTTGCTGAATTGGCCCTGGTTTATGAAAACGACAGCGATATTGTTATGCGCCACGAGGTAATCCGGGTCCACTTCGAGCGCCTTTGCGTAATCAGCGAGTGCGGCTGCGGAATTGCCCATCTGTTCCGAGGTATACCCGCGGTCGTTGTATGGGACGGGATTTATTGGGTCGAGTTCAATCAGGCGCGTCAGCGCTGCGATCCGTTTCTCTGGTTGCCCGGTCTGACCATACAGTTCTGCCAATTTAAACCAGGTGGCGGCATTGGACGGCGCGAGCTGCGAGACTTTTTCGAAGTCAAGCAGGGCATTCTCGTAATCACCCAGGTTCGTGTAAGCATC
>JBFGQG010000174.1:0-7152 GCA_041564295.1 Anaerolineales bacterium
AGGCAAAAAATGTGTAGGATAATATCTTCTGTAGTCATGGGGTGCCTCCTCAGGTTTGGTCACCTTGGAGGATACCCCATGACTCAACTAGCACCAAAGGTTAGTAGTGAAAAGCAGTATCAGGGTGCACGTGATTAACACAATCGCTCCAACAAGCTGCAGCAGTCCCTGTCCGATGAAGATGCGGACTTTTTCGACGTCGTCAGTTGCGCGCACCATCAGCTGGCCCGTCTGGTTGCGGTCGTGGTAAGAAAATGAAAGGTTCTGGATCTTTGAGAACAGGTCATTGCGCAGGTCGAAAGCGACGTTCTGCGAGTTGCGTTCTGCCCAGTAGACCTGCAGGAAAGCAAATAGACCCCGCAGGGCAGAGAAAATGACGATCGCGATGATCGCCGTCGTCAATGCCTGGGGAGCGTTGGTCACATCGAAGGTCAGCTGTTCTACCAGCTGTTCGTATGTCGTGTCTGCCGGTTTGTTCAACAGGTCGAGGATTGTGGGCAGCGCCTGGTTGAAGAAGGCTGCGGGAATCCTTTCCAGGCCGTCTAGGACGGATTGCGCGACGATGCCTTGCGTGACCGCATCGATGATATTGCGGACCATGCGGGGGACGGCGAGCTGCGAAAGCGTGGCGACGATCAGAAATATGTAGGGCAGCAGGGCTTCCTGCCTGTAGCGGGCGAGGTAACGCAGCGCGCGCCCGAGAGATCCGCGCTGGTACTCTTCGCCGCTCCTCTCAGCGCGCATCCGTGCGCGCCTGGACAACTTCGGCGGTTTGCTGACGTTTGATGAATGGGTCAAGATGGATCCTCCCTCGCCATACCGGTAATTCGGACCTGATTAGCTGCTTGAATCAACAGGTGTAGAACGGACATAATTTCGGATTCTTTATCGTCTGGCAACTCTTTTACCAGTGTTTCGATCCAGCCGCTTCGGGCAGCGGTAGCTGCAACAATCAGTCGCCGTCCTTTTTCTGTCAGAAACACTTCTTTTATGCGCCGGTCTTCCTGGTTTTCCCGACGCTCGAGGAGTTCCTGCTCGACAAGTCGCTGGATCAATTGGCTTGCAGCCGGTTTCGAAATATCCAGGTGTCGGCCGATATCGGTCACGGCGCAGTGGCCGGCATGGTTGAGGTGCATCAGGACCATAATTTGTGGCATTGAGATCCCGCGCGCGCGCATGAAATGGCCGAATTCGTACATGGTGCGACGGGTGGATATCTCAGCCCAAAGGTTGATGGTTTCAGTTAGTGAGCCTGGCATGAGTTCTCCTGGGTGTTATGGGAGAAACGAAGTCGCATCCCATTAATGGTTAACAGCCGTTAACTATATCTCCGTGTTAACCATTTGGCAAGCCCCGCCAGGTTAATACTTAATAAGAAATCCGGAGTCAAAAAAAAGAGCGGGAAATCCTCCCGCTCCTTCTGGATCTTTTGATGGTTGGACGATCAGCCTGCAGTTTCCTTACGAATTTGCATGAACTTTTTCGCCGTCTCGACCGCGATCGCAGCGTCCCTGCAGTACGCATCAGCGCCGATGTCTTCAGCAAAAGCTTCGTTCAAGGGTGCCCCGCCGACGAGGACGATGTAGTTTTCGCGAATCCCCTCATCCTTAAGTGCATCGATCACAACGCGCATATACGGCATCGTGGTCGTGAGCAGGGCGCTCATCCCGATGATGTCTGGTTTATGCGCGTGGATGGCTTCGAAGAAGTCTTCGACGGAATTGTTGATCCCGATGTTGTGGACCTCAAAACCAGCGCCTTCCATCATCATTGCAACGAGGTTCTTGCCGATATCGTGGATATCCCCTTTGACCGTCCCGATCACCATCGAACCGATTTTTGGAGCGCCGGTCTCTGTAAGGAGAGGACGCAGCACTTCCATACCCGCTTTCATCGCTTTTGCGGCCATCAACACTTCAGGTACGAACAGAATGCCGTCTCGGAAATCATTGCCCACGATTTCCATCCCGGCGACCAGTCCTGAGATCATGATTTCGTAGGGAGAAAGTCCCCTCTCAAGACATTCGTTTACTTCTTCGACGATTTCTTCAGCATAGCCGTCGTACAGATCTTCCATCATCAGTTCAAGAAGTTCTTCTGTAGGCATGGATTTAATATCAATTTCTTCGCTCATAGTTACTCCGAGTGTAAAGGCAATACCATTTCAAGCCCCTATTGTACCTTGTATGAGGCGGATTGTCGGGTCGCAGGAGCGGCATTGTGTTGTGTTCATCGGCATACAAAAGGGCGCCCTTTCGAGCGCCCCGACGAATTGGGTTGGAATTCGTCCATCGGCTGATTCGTTAGAACAGCCCGACGACCTTTCCGTGCTCATCCAGGTCGACGTTCATATATGCCGGCGTGCTGCCGAGACCAGGCATTGTGCGCATCGTACCCAACAGCGGATAAATAAATCCTGCACCAACGGAAGCGCGTACTTCCCGCACAGGTACAGTAAATCCCTTCGGTGCGTTTTTTAAACCGGCATCATGGCTGATCGAAAGATGAGTTTTTGCCATGCATATCGGAAGGTGGCCAAAGCCGTTGGCTTCATATTCTTTGATCTGGCGCTCAGCCAGCGGTTCGTAAGTCACGCCGTCGGCGCCGTAGATTTCTTTCGCGATCGTCTCGATCTTTTCCTTGATGCCTGTTTCCAGGGGATACAGGAACTCGAACTCGGAGGGCTTCTCGCATGCTTTCACAACTGCTTCTGCGAGGTCCATCGACCCGTCTCCGCCGTACGTCCAGTGGTCGGTCATGACTGCTGTCTCGGCGCCTGCTTCCACTGAATACTTTCGGATTAACTCGACCTCGGCAGCTGTATCGTTCGTGAACTTGTTAATGGCCACAACAACCGGCACACCGAACCGTCGAGCGTTGCGGATGTGCGTCACAAGATTGGGCATCCCTGCTTCGAGCAGGCCGAGGTTTTCCTCCGTGTACGCCGGGTCTAACGGGCGTCCTGGAATGACGCGCGGACCACCACCGTGCATCTTCAACGCACGCACAGTCGCAACCAGAACGACACAATCCGGCGTCAGGCCTGAATAACGGCACTTGATGTTCATAAACTTCTCCATGCCGATATCAGCGCCAAAACCCGATTCCGTGATGACATAATCTCCTAACCGCAACGCGATTTTGTCCGCAACGATGGACGAATTGCCGTGTGCAATGTTCGCGAACGGCCCGGCATGCACGAAGGCTGCCTGCCCCTCGAGGGTCTGCATCAGGTTCGGATGAATTGTGTCTTTCATCAGGACTGCGGCTGCGCCAGCCACCTGCAGATCTTCCAGCGTGACCGGTTTTTTATTCCTGTTAACGCCGATTACGATGCGGCCGAAGCGTGATCGCAGGTCTTTCAAGGCTGACTGGTAGTCATCCCCGTTGACGAGCGCCAGGATCGCCATGAGTTCGCTCGCTACCGTAATATCGAAACCGGCTTGCCTCGGGCGGCCATCGCCGCTGGTGCCCAGGCCGGAAATGATGTTGCGCAGTTCGCGGTCGTTAACGTCCACCACCCGGTTCCAGGTCAGGCTGTATGGATCGATATCGAGTCTTCTCAGTCCCGCTTCCTCGAGTCTGTCATCGCTCATCCGGCCTTCGTGATACATTCGGGCGTCGATGGCAGCTGCAACCAGGTTGTGGGCGGCGGTAATGGCGTGGATATCGCCGGTCAGGTGAAGGTTGAATTCTTCCATCGGGATAACCTGGCTGTAACCGCCGCCGGCCGCGCCGCCCTTGATGCCGAAAGTCGGACCCTGGCTCGGCTGGCGGATGCACGCAATGGCCTTCTTGCCGATTCGGCCCAGCCCTTGCGTCAGACCTATGGTTGTCGTCGTTTTCCCCTCGCCGAGGGGTGTCGGTGTGATCGCGGTGACATCAATGTACTTGCCGAGTGGGCGATGTTTGAGCTTCTTGAGGACGTCCAGATGGACCTTTGCCTTGTCTTCCCCGTAGAGGATCAGGTCTTTTCGATCGAGGCCGATCTGCGATGCAATCTCGATGATCGGTTTTTGTGTCGCCGCCTGTGCGATCTCGAGGTCAGAGGGGACAGGGAACGTGCGTTTCATATTGGACATGTGCATCTCCTTGTTGTAATGTAGAGTCGTAGCGGCCGGAATAATGCGAGCTTCGTTTTGACCGTCGGCCAGTTTTCAAATTAGAGCAAAAGGCTTGAAAATGGTATACTACCGTGTTCAATGACAAACAGCCTTCCGGAGAGTCCGGGCGGAAGGCTGCAGGCGCTGGGTTCTGTACTGGATTAGAGGAGGAAGGTCGGATCATGCGGTGTTGTTAGCTTTAAAGTTGACGATTTTTCCCGCCGGGCAAAGCGCTGCTATCGTAACATAGAAACGAGAAAATATCCTTTCAAAATCTGTTATCCATGAATACGGCAGGTTTTCTATCCTGCTGCTCCGGAAAAAAGCATGACGACTTACCAGATCCTCTACTGGCATGATATTCCACTACACGTGCGCGCCCGCGAGGGCCGCAACCGTGTGAGTAAGCCACTCTCCGATCGCTTCCAGGACGCTGTCGACAGAGCTTCCATGGCTGCCGGTCTGACCGGGACTGATGAATATCTCAATCTCATGCGCTGGAGCGACCCTGTGGAATCAGACCTTTCTCCGGACGAGATCGCTGAATCTCTCGTAAAACAATTGGAAGCGGCCTTTCAGATTATTCCCTGGCAGAATACTGCTGCGGCGCTAATTAAAAAGACCCAATCGAACTATGACGGATAAGAACCAATCTCATGTGATCTTTATGCCTTCCGGGCGACGCGGAAAGGTGCAGAACGGCACTTCGGTCCTCGAGGCCGCGCGCCAGCTGGGTGTTGGGATAGAAAGCATCTGCTCCGGCAGGCTGACATGCGGCAAGTGCAAAGTGCAGGTCGAGGAGGGCCGCTTTGAAAAGCATGGGATTACATCGAGCAGTGACCATATCACGCCGGCTCCGAAGGAAGAGCTGGCACTGCTACAAGAAATGCAGGTTCAGGATGCTCGCCTTGCCTGCCAGGCTTGTGTTTTAGGGGACGTGCTGGTTTTCGTGCCAGAGGAAGCGCGCGAGCAAAAACAGATCATCCGTAAAACAGCGACCGAAAGGGCAATCGAGATCGTTCCGACTGTACGCCGGTTTTATGTCGAAGTCGAAACCGGTCGGCTAGGTGAACACAGGGGTGACTGGGGACGCCTGCAGGATATCCTGGGATTGGAATGGGAACTGCACAATCTGCGTATCGATCTCCAGGCGCTCCAGAAGCTCCAGCCGGCGCTGAGAAAGGGGAAAAGGGCGGTAACGGTCACGCTGTGGGAAGATGAAGTCATCGATGTTGAGCCGGGTTATCAGGACGGGGTCTATGGACTGGCTGTAGATATCGGCAGCACCACCGTTGCCGGATACCTCTGCGATTTAAGGACAGGTGAAGTCCTTGCAACCGAAGCGGTGATGAATCCCCAGGTCAAGTACGGTGAAGACCTGATGAGCCGCGTCTCTTATGTCATGACGCAGAGCGACGGCCTCAGCAAAATGCATACGGCCATTATCGATACTCTTAACCAGCTCGCAGTCGGTGCGGCAAGACAGGCAGGGCTGCGCGCCCGGAATATACACGAGGCCGTTTTCGTTGGGAACACGACGATGGTGCACATCTTGCTTGGCCTGGACCCCACAGAACTGGGAGGTGCGCCGTTTGCACTGGCAAACCGCGATGCAATGGATGTGAAAGCCCGCGATCTCGGATTGCGACTGCACCCCGGCGCGAACGTCCATGTTCTGCCTGCTGAAGCCGGGCATGTCGGAGCGGATAATGTGGCTGCCCTGCTTGCCGAAGAGCCTTACAACCAGCCTGGCACGACGCTGATGGTCGATATTGGGACGAATGCTGAAATAGTGCTTGGGACTGAAAACGGCATTTTTTCTGCTTCCAGCCCGACAGGGCCTGCATTCGAAGGCGCACAAATCACCTTCGGGATGCGCGCGGCGGCGGGCGCAATTGAACGGGTCCGGATCGATCCGAAGACCCTCGAAGTGAGCTTCCGAGTCATCGGTGAGGAGACCTGGTCCGATGCGTGGGACGGGGAGCCGAAGCAGCGCGCAGGCGGTATCTGCGGTTCAGGAATCATCGAGGCCGTGACGGAGATGTATCTACACGGCATTTTACAGCCGGATGGACGCTATAACCCCAATCTGGATCACCCGCGCATGCGCTGGGAAGGCCGGACCGGCGCGTTCGTCCTTGCATGGGGGGACCAGACGACCTCAAGAGAACCAATTTTTGTGAGCCAGAACGATGTTCGGAATATCCAGCTCGCTAAGGCAGCGATGTACGCCGGTGCGAAGCTCCTTATGAACCGGGCAGGGATTTCAAAGCTGGACCGTATATTACTTGCCGGTGCGTTCGGTAGTTATATCGACACGCGTTATGCCATGATCCTCGGCCTCATCCCGGACTGCGACCTGGAGCAGGTCTATGCTGTCGGTAACGCGGCAGGGGATGGCGCAAGGATTGCCTTATTGAACCGGGAAAAACGGGTGGAAGCCAGGCGCATTTCACAGAAAGTGCGGTATATTGAGACTGCAGTCGATCCGGATTTCCAGGCAGAATTCGTGGCAGCTATCCATATACCGCATGCGCAAGACGAGTTTCCGCATCTGCTTGGCATGCTGCCGGAAAAAGGCGCGCAGACTGCAGAAAACGGCGGCCGGACCCGCCGCAGACGCAATCATAGGAACGGCTGATTGACCTTCGTCAGGTGATCAGGTTTGAAACGTCGGAGGATTTTGAATGGCAGAAACCATTATTTCATCAAAAACACAGACGGTCGTCATCGGACCGGATAGACCCTTCACGATTATCGGTGAACGAATTAACCCAACAGGTCGTAAAGCCCTGGCGCGTGAAATGGCAGCTGGAAATTATGAGCGTGTTGTGTCCGATGCCGTTTCTCAAGTCGCTGCCGGTGCGCATGTACTCGATGTGAACGCCGGCATTCCCCTGGCGGATGAACCGGCGATCCTTGCTGAAGCGATTCGCATCGTTCAATCCGTTACGGATGTGCCGATTTCGATCGATTCATCGATCGTTAAAGCGCTCGAATCCGGCCTGGCAGTTTATGAAGGGAAAGCGCTGGTCAACTCGGTCACCGG
>JBFGQG010000175.1:0-7117 GCA_041564295.1 Anaerolineales bacterium
AATCACGTTCGTCCGTGTCACCGGAGTCAGCGCTTGCTTTCCTGTCTCATTCATTAACAGGTCTTGTGTAACTGCCGTCGGCTGAAATCTTTTTTGGACGGACCTGAGAATTATAAAAAGAAAATGATTCCAGGAAGCTTTTTCGACAATCGATTGTATTTCTTCTGTTTGAATTTCACGCATGCTCGATAATGTGTGGATATCATAAAAAGCTCGCAATAGTTCCTGATCAACCGTGTGTGAAATCAGGTAAGCCAAATGCACCGAAGGCTCCAGCATCACCCCATTCACCTCCGAAAATGGCACCTCGAAATCGACCAGATCTACTGCAAACCAATCAATCTCCGCCGAGCGCGTTTCATACCCCGAAACGATGCACCAGTGCAGGTCCACCCCGATCTCCGGACCATCAAAGTTGCGCAGCACCACTTCAGTATTGGCTGCCAGGACCTGGTAATTCAATGCGGACATGGCTTTCCACGCTCGCCGCAGGTCTTCCGGCCTGACCAGTAAATCCAGATCCCCCATCGGCCTTAATCCAATATCCTCGTACACCGTCGCCGCAAGCGCGGCGCCCTTCAGCACGATCACCGGGATCTCTTCTGCTGCGAACGTTTCCAGGATGCGCGCCAGCTCTTTGTACATCAACGTGTTTTGCGCCAGGGTGTTGTAGTAGCTCTTCGTCAGGTGCTCGCGAACGACGAGAGGCATTTCCTCAGGCCAGGTGCCGTCTTTGAAATGCCAGTACAGCAGCGGACCGACACCCTCTGCATCCGGCTGGGACATCCTCGCCAGGCTCCGCCACTCATCCGGACTGAAGCGTCCCCAGTCCACTTCGCCCTTCCGGCCGGATAGAACCCGGCACATCGCGCTGTACACATAATCTATATCGCCGCCTAACTTTTCGTAGCGGCGTGGGGCGCTCAATTGGCTGTTCAGGAGTGTCTGGTCCATCGATCGGCTCGCGATACTTTTTATAACACGTCGCCGGCGCCAGGGTTCCGCTCGAACGCGATCACAGCTTTCAGAATCTCATCGAGCGTAAGCTGCGGGTGCCAGCCAATCAGCTCAGCCACGCGCGAGATGTCCGGCAGCCGGTTGCGCATGTCTTCAAACCCCGGCGCATAGGCTTCTTCATACGGCACGAACGTAATCTCGGAGGCGCTCTCCGTCAGGCATTTCACACGCTCGGCCAGTTCTTTGATGCTGACCTCCTCCGTCGTTCCAATGTTGAATACCTGGCCGGTTGAACCTGTATTCAGCGCCAGGCCCGCCAGTGCACGCACCACGTCGCGCACATCGCAGAAGCAGCGCGATTGTTCTCCATCTCCGTAGACAGTAATCGGTTCGCCGTCCAGGGCCTGCTGCACGAAGCGCGGGATCACCATGCCGTAGCGGCCGGACTGCCGCGGGCCGACCGTGTTGAACAGCCGGAAGATGGTCACGTCCAGCCCGAACTCGCGGTGGTAAGCCAGGCCGAGGAATTCGTCCACCATCTTGGAAGCGGCGTACGCCCAGCGGCTCTTGGTAGTAGAACCAAGCAGTACGTCGTCGTCCTCAGCAAACGGCAGCTTTGAACCTTTGCCGTACACCTCGGACGTGCTCGCCAGCAGCACCCGGCAGCCGTACCGCATCGCTGATTTCAAGACGGCCTCGGTGCCCATGATGTTGGTCTCGATCGTGCGCACCGGGTGCTCGACAATCAGCTGCACGCCCACCGCCGCGGCCAGGTGCACGATTACTTCTGATTCGGACGCTAACCGGTCCATCACGATCTCGTCCTGTATCGACGCCCGCACGAAATCGAACAGCGGGTGGCCCAGCAGATGGGCAATGTTTTCCATCCTGCCTGTGGAGAGGTTGTCGACTGCCGTCACATAGTGGCCTTTTTCAATTAATAAATCCGCTAAATGCGAGCCGATAAAGCCGGCACCGCCGGTGAGGAGGAAGTGGGTGTTATTCTTCATGGTGTTTGAAATATAAAGTTTTTCTTCGGCTAAGGATAAGATGGTGCAGGGTGCAAGGTGCAGACCCTGCACCCTGCACCATATGATCTGGATCTTCACGGTAGCGATTGCCAGCCGCGCTCCGCCCTTCCGACACCGGTCGGGACCAGGAAAATTTGATTAACAAAATCGGCCGGTTGATGCACGCGGTGCTACTGAGACGCTGATCAACCTCTTTCGAATGAACGCCGAACAACCCGGCTATAAAAAAACATTTTTCATGCGGGGAAGTAAATAGAAGATAAGTTCGCTCAAAGAATGGCAATCACGAAGATTACAGAACTGCCCCGCGAGACTTATTAATTTTACTTAATAATCTGTCCGTTAAGAATAGGCAATTGTATTGAATCTCCGTTTCAGCAGGGAGACGGACAAAATGCTCGGCTACGCGCAATGAAGCGGGTCATTTTCGACCAAGATTTATTTTTTTTCGATTTCACCGGCCTGCAGTTCAACCGAGACCTGCCTTCGATTCGACATGAACTCCAACAGCACGCGGACGCGCTCGGTCCCGTCGATGCGCGTGTCGAAAATCGCTTCGTAGCCGGCAAATGGACCATGCTCAATCCGCACACGGTCACCTTGCTTGAGACCCTCCAACAACTCCCCGCCCGCCGCCGCAATCTCTTCCACTCGCTTCCGGATCTCGTGGATCAGGTTGTCCGGAACATGCGCAGCTTCATCACCGTACATCACCAGGCCGATCGCATGCGGCATCCAGTTGAAAGCCGACGTCCCCACTTCCGAAATATCTGTATGAACGAACATATACCCCGGAAAATAAGGTACCAGTTTCCTCGCCCGCGGGTTGACACGGTTGACACGCAGACGCGGGTAAAACACTTCCACACCTTTCGAACGAAGCTGCTTGAAGAGCACATCCTCTTTCCGAGGCTTGCTCCGCAGCGCATACCATTGAACTGCCATGATTAATCCTGTTCCTGATGATTGCTGGCTAAACGATACTTTATTATAGGATTTAACATTCTAACAGTGAATCGGCGAATCAGCGAGTCAGCAAGTGTTTATGGGCGGTGATCGGCAATCCGAAATCATGCCTCGCAAACGAAGCAGGACGACCGCCTATTCGCCCTCTCATCGCTCGCCAATTCAAACGCATCCCATGTTAAAATACGCTTCATCGCACATTCCGGGAGGATTCCATGCCCAAAATAAAATTGATATTTAATTCCGCTTCAGACCGCGGGCGATCCGGCCAGAAGGCGGCTGATCTCAAAGCCATTGTAGAAAAATTCGGTGGAGCGGACTGGGCCGGGACCGATTACCCCGGTCACGGCACGCTGATCGCACGCCAGGCTGCAAAAGAAGGTTACGAACGCATCGTCGCTCTGGGCGGGGACGGCACCGTGCACGAGGTGGTCAACGGCCTGATGGAGATCCCCAAAGGCAAACGCCCGCTGCTCGGTGTCGTCCCGATCGGTTCTGGCAATGATTTTGCATTCTCCTCCGGCATTAACATGAACATGCAGGAAGCGATGATCCGCGTCTTCGAAGGTGACGCAGCCCCCGTTGACATCGGCCGCATCACAGACGAGAACGGTCGCAGCGAATACTGGGACAATTCCGCCGGCTTCCTCTTCGATGCTGCAGTCAACATCGAAAGCCGGAAAATCAAGGGCATCTACGGTTTCCCTATGTACCTGACTGCTACAGTCCGCTCGATCATCAAGCACTACGCCACCACGCGAATGAAGTTCACTATCGATGGGGAGTCATTCGATAAGGACCTCTTGATGTTCACCATCGGCAACGGCGCGCGTGAAGGCGGCGGTTTCATGGTCACTCCCGACGCCAGGAACGACGACGGATCATTCGACTACCTCATGGTCGACCCGATCTCGCGCCCAACGATGTTTTACCTCCTACCGATCGTCATGCAGGGAAACCACGGCGGGTTCAAATTTGTCAACCTCAACCGCTTCACAAAGCTCGAATTTGAAGCCGACCGCCCCGTCCCCATCCACCTCGATGGGGAACTCTGGGCGCCTTACGAAGCGAACGTGCGCAAGGTCACGATCGATCTGCTTCCGGCAGCAGTTAACCTGATCCGCTGATGGCCAAATCGCCGAAGTCGACACAAGAACTGCTGGATGCGTTCAATGCCATCACTTCGGAAATCTCCCGAACAGTTCTGCCACTCTCTCCCTCACATCTCCATAAAACACCAGGCCCGGATTCCTGGAGCGTCCGGCAGCTGCTCGATCACCTCGTGCGGTCTGTACAGCCGGTTGTGAAGGTCATGGGGACGCCCAGGCGCGTCCTTTTGCGCACTTTCGGAGCCCCGCAGGTCGTTTCCAGGGATTTTGACGTCATCCAGGCGGTCTATCGCTCTGAACTCGCCGGGGGTGCGGTAGCGGCCGGACCATTCCTGCCGGACGCCGCCGTCCCGGACGATGATCTCCTCCGTCAGTGGGAAACTGTCTGTGAGGAATTTATTGAGGAGCTGTCAGAATGGACGGAAGCGGACCTCGATGCCTACCAGGTCCCACACCCGTTGATCGGTATGTTGACAATGCGGGAAATGGTGATGTTTTCGGTCTACCACTGCCGGCATCATTTTGCTGAAATCATCATGATTTTGCATTCTTAGGTCTTTGAAGAAAGAAAAGCACTTACCAATGAAATTGCGGTGTGCAGGGTGCACCCTGCACGCCGCACGCCGCACGTTTAATGGTAAAATCCTTCCCATCATGATCCCTATGCGAAACCCCGCTGCTGCTATTGAGGCGGCTGCAGTTACAATTGCAGTCGCCGCAGGTCTTCACGTGCAATAGCCGGGTTTTCGACTCGTACTATTTCGTATTCACCAAGCCCGGTGCCCATTACCGGGTTTTTTTTATCCCACAAATTTGCCCTTTCGCAGATTCGCAGAATCGCTGACTCAAAAAGGTATACATGAACAACTCCATCCCCCCACACCTGACAGGCAACGCCATCCGGAAAATGTTTATCGATTACTTCGAGGAACTGCAGCATACCCACGTCCCTTCTTCGCCGCTGGTCCCCGGTGGGGATTCGACCCTGCTCTTCACCAATTCAGGCATGGTTCAATTCAAGGACGTTTTTCTCGGCACCGACAAGCGACCCTATACCCGCGCTGCTAACTCGCAGAAATGCATGCGCGTCGCCGGGAAGCACAACGACCTGGACGACGTCGGCCGCGACGACACGCACCATACGTTCTTCGAGATGCTCGGAAACTGGTCTTTCGGGGACTACTACAAGGCCGAAGCGATTGCCTGGGCCTGGCACCTGCTGACCGAGGTATGGAAACTGCCGAAAAACCGCCTGTACGCCACAGTCTTCAAAGACGAAAAGGGCGAAATCCCGACGGACGAAGATGCCGCAAACATCTGGCGCGCCCAGCCCGGTTTTGATCCGTCCCACATCTACTACTTCGGCAGGAAAGACAATTTTTGGGAAATGGCAGACACAGGCCCCTGCGGCCCGAACTCCGAGATCCACATCGACCTGCACCCGGAAGATGGCCCGGTCAAGAAAGAAGACCTGGACACCGACCGCTTCCTGGAGCTCTGGAACCTGGTCTTTATGCAGTACAACCGCATCAACGAAACCGATCTCGAGCCGCTCCCAGCCACACATGTAGACACGGGCATGGGTTTCGAACGCATCGTAGCCGTGCTACAGGGCGTCTCTTCGACTTATCGCACCGACCTGCTCTGGCCTCTGATCATCAAAACACAGCAACTCACAGGCCACACGGAGGAGCAGCGCGAAGCCGACATCACGCCCTATCGCGTAATCGCAGATCACGCACGTGCGGCAGCATTTCTCATCGGCGACGGTGTGATCCCCGGTAACCTCGGGCGCAACTATATAACGCGCATGATCATTCGCCGCGCCTACCGTTTCGGCGGCGAACTCGGCCTGAAAGATCCGTTCCTCGCAGAGGTAGCCGAAATTGTCGTGGATAATTACGGCGAGGCTTTCCCTGAGCTTGTGAAAAACCGCGAGGCCATCCGGCGCTACATCACGCGCGAGGAAGAGCAGTTCCAGCGCACGCTTGACCGCGCCACCTCGCATCTCAATTCCCTCCTTGACGATCTCGAAAAATCCGGCGGGAAAACGCTCGCCGGCGACCTCGCCGCCGATCTCTACACGACCTACGGAATGCCCCTTGAAATCACGAAAGATATCGCCGAAGAGCGCAGTCTCAGCATTGACGAAAAGGGCTTTCATCAAGCCATGGAAGCGCACCGGCTTGTATCCGGCGGCGGGCACGCAATGGGAACCATGGGTGAAGAGGACATCCACCTTTACCGGGAAATCCGCGCCGGGCTCCAGGATTCCAACCGCCTGACTGATGAAGGTGTGACGTATTCACCGTACGGCGACCTCAAGCAGGCCGGTGAAATCCTTGCGCTCGTGGTTGGGGGATCCGCTGTCGAATCTGCATCCGATGGGGATACCGTTGATGTGGTTGTTCCGGAGACCAGCTTCTACATCGAAGCCGGCGGACAGGTCAGCGATACGGGACGCATCTATAACGAAGATTTCGAAATTATGGTCAGCAGCCTCCGCAGACCCGCAGCCGGTTTGATCGTCCATTCAGGAAAAGTGACGAGAGGCACTCCAAAAGTCGGCGCTGCGGTCACGACCGAGGTCGACGCCGAACGGCGCATGGACATCATGCGCAACCACACTGCCACGCACCTGCTCCACAGCGGGCTGCACAAGGTGCTGGGCATTCACGCGCGCCAGGCCGGCTCGCTTGTTGCGCCCGACCGTCTGCGCTTTGACTTTACACATCCCGAAGGCGTCAGCTATGAGGAGATGGAGCAGATCGAAACTTTTGTCAACGAGCAGATCCTGGCTAATTTCCCGGTGCAGATTGCTTTCAAACCCCTCAAGGAAGCCCAGGCGGAAGGAGCGATAGCGCTTTTCGGTGAAAAATATGCGGATATCGTCCGCACAGTTCGTGTGGGTGATTTCTCCTACGAACTCTGCGGCGGCACACACGTCAACGAGACGAACGATATCGGCCTCTTTATGATCACGAGCGAAGGTAGTGCGGCCGCCGGGATCCGGCGAATTGAAGCGATCACCGGCCGCGCCGCTTATCAATTCAT
>JBFGQG010000176.1:0-7081 GCA_041564295.1 Anaerolineales bacterium
CAGCTGTTTGGGAGTCGGTATAGATCACGCCGCTGACGTCTTCAATAGTCAGGGAGATCACCCCTCCCGGCGTCCATGGATCCTGAGATTGGACCCATTCATCCACCGGCGCAGCCTGGAATGTGGGCACTTGAGTCACGCTGAAGATGGAGGTCTGAAGTGTATTTTTGTCCAATACGAACCCGTTAATGATTCCTTTTTCCGGGGAGGGCGGCAATCCAGCCCATCCATTGGATAGGAGAGCAGGTGAGGAATAGGATAATCCCATTCCCGTTGGCACAGAGTGGGAGGTCATCATTGAGGGCGGATAGGTCGGTTTTGGATAACCGGGTACGACTGTTCCATCAGGAGCGATCTTGACGATCCCGCCGTCCCACATTGACATCCAGATGTATCCGTTCGTGTCGATCCCGAGTCCGTAGCCATTCTGATGGATGCAGATACCCGACCGGGAGACCGGGTCGTAGCGCATGAGCGGCCCCCCAACGGACCAGAGGATCCCATTTCCATCAACAAGGCCGCCGTAGCCACCACAGCCGATATTGCGGGAGTCAAACGAATCGAGGATAGCGCCTGTTTCGCCATCAAGCTTGTAGAACATACGCTGGGCGAACGGGTAGCCCCCTACCCAGACATTGTTGTCGGCATCCACCGATACATGCCGGGGCGCCTCTGCATCGTAAAGTCGCTGGTAGATAAGGATACATTCGTCTTCTGCTTCCTGGACAAGTCCGTCGGCGCCCCCCTGGCCATCAGTGATGTCGGGCCAGTCCAGAACGTCATTGAGCCCCAATGAGGTCCGGATCAAGCCGTCATCGTTCCGATCGACACAGGTGTTGTAGCCGTATGGCGGTGCAAGATAACCGCCGGATGGATCCGCTGCGCCAGTCTCGTCGACGCGGTTACCCCCGACAATGAGGCCGATCTTGACCGCCGAGCCATGCGGAACGCCATCGATCGTACCGTATTCATCCCGATTTCCAATCCAGACGTTCCCGAACAAGTCCACAGTGGTGCGCGACGGGTTCAGGCCACGCCCTTCCGGAGCGGTCCGGTATTCACCGACGATCTCACCGGTATCGGTGTTAGCGCGCACCACGGTGCCGCGTCCCGAAGCCGCCACGTTTATGAATGGAAACGGTTCGATTGGGGAGTCGAGTTGAAGCTGGTTATTGAAAGGGGTGTCGTGATTGACGCTGATGAGCGTTCCCTGGTCGAAGTCTGCATCGGTCGTGTAATAAACGTCTTTGCCGGTGACCTGTGCGCTGGCAACATCGTTTCCCTGAAAGATGTTTACCAGGCCGGGGAACAGAAAAACTATCAATATCAAAAGGAGGATTTGTTTCCTCAGTTGCCTGTTCATTTTAATACCCTCCATAACGCGATTATTGGAAAATGTTGTTCTATCGTTTCCCCATTAGGTTTAATATCGTTTTTTACCTCCTTGGGTTAAGAAAAAAAACCGCCAACATTTCGCCGGCGGCTTGGATATTTAGCATGATTGAATTCACGCACATAACTGTGCGTAATTCCGCTTGTATTGTAATTTACAGTGCATATTAATTTTGGACCTAAATTGTACCGGAAAACACAAGCAGATTCAACTTCCTGGATTGTCCTTCCGAGAAACTAATTATGAAATAGCTCTGACCTTGAAGTGATTCGAGCGTCTCAAATCATTTAACTGTACTATCCTGTAGATTTAGCTTCAAAACTCCAATAGTTGAGAATCACTCATCCATCTTTGTCTCACGCCAGAACTGGACCGTCATCCACACGCCGGTCAGGAAAACGGCCAACCCCACCAGCACGTCCCAGGGGATGTAGCGGAATTGGAACTGGCGCTCGCCCGCCGGTGCGTTGACTTCCAACCACAGGTCATCGAGAAGCGGCACCGCTCCGGCGTCAGCCTGCCAGGCGCGCCAGCCGCTCCACATGTTCTCGCGCACGATCAATCTGCCCGGAGAAGGAGAATTGCACTGCACATCGATCCAGGCGCCTACACCCCTGGCCGTGCAGAGCGCAATAATCACGCCTCCAGGACCATACACAGCGGCATATGGGTCCGTTTCGCGCGCATAAATCGTCACACCATCTATCGTTTGAACCGGCGTTACAATACCTGGCGGTTCTCCATTCCGGCTCGCTTCCAGGACTGCAACCGGTATTTCGCGGTCTTTCCATCTCCAGGGAATGATACCCGGACTAAGCTTTAAACCCATCCCGATCGCCGCATCCACATAAAAATGCTCTCCAAAGGGCGGGTTCACCCATTCAAGCCCTTGTGTCTGCAGTCCACGCAGCAGAAAGGCAACGTCCTCCCCGCGCCGGTCTACTTTGACCCAGGTCTGAGAGAAGGCCTTCGCGTCGAAAAGGCTGAAGAAAAGCGGGATCAGCAGCAGCCATTTCATCGACAGGCGGAGCTCGGCTTTAAGCTGATCGGGTTCGATCTTTAAAGTCGGCCACTTCATCTTCAGTAGACTGTCCAGACCGTACGCCGCCAGGGCCAGGATCGGCGTAACCGCCAGCCCGGCGATTTGCGGTGGGTTTTGAATGCCAGCAACCTCCGGTAAGAAATCCACTAGCCAGCGGAGCAGGGTGGCGCTGCCGAGAAGAAACGACATAACGACGATGGTTATCAGGAACAGGACCCAGTTCCGGTCTTTTTTCTGCGCCAGCGAGACGCCAACAATGCTAAGAATCACCGCGGCCCATCCGATAAAAATGGTGTAAAGATAAGGAAAAGGTACTTTCGAGAGCGATTCGTTCAAGTAAAAGTCCGGATCGTCAATCAAGAGATTCAATGCAAGATAGGGAATGGGCTGCGCAACGTTAAAGTTGCTGTCGGTAAATTTTGCAAAGTTCGGTGCAAAATGGAGGAACGGTATTAATAGCGGTGCACTCAACAATAACGCCAGAAGACCAGCCTGCGCATAATCCCTCCAGATTGGTTTCAATTTCAAGTCGTCCCGCAACAGCAAAAAAACAAAACCAGGGAGGGTAAACAGGAGGCTGATCTGCATATATCCGGAGCCGGAAAGGATCATTCCGGCTGCAGTCACCCCGAGCAGCACGACGGCTTTCCTGCCTCCTCCGTTATAGACGCGCAAGACCGCGGGGATCACCAGACTGCAGGAGGCGGTTGCCAGAACGACATTCAGAATTCCCAGGTCCATGCGCCCGCCGAGATGACCGGCTACGATAACGAGCATTGCGCTCCACATCCTGGGAATCCGGCTGAAATTAAGCTCCTTGGCCAGCCACCACTGTGCCAGCCCTGCCAGCCAGAAAGAGGCAAGCAGGGTGACCTTGGAGCCGTTTACAACGCCAAAAAACAGCGTGGTGACTGCAACCAGTGGATGCAGCATGCTACCAAAAACATCTGCAAATGCCGGCACGCCGCCTTTGACGGACCCGTTCCAGAAAGCACACCAGCCGCATGTCTTGACATTCTCCCAGAGGTAATGCGTCTGGATATTCGAACTGAATTCTCGACCTATCGGCAGCATCTCAGGGTTAAAGTTCATATAAGCAGATCCGAACCAGAGCGTCCAACCAGCCAGAATGGCCAGTTCGATCCAGGGTGCAGGATTAATCCTTACAGCTTCCAGGCCCTTCTCGAGAGCTTTCAAGGAAACAGTGTTGTTCTGTTGATCTTCCCTGCCGGATTGCGGTAGATCATCACTTGCTCCCGGCGTTTGCAACGATCGTTCGTCCATTATTCCACCTTATCGTCTATGGGGGCCAGAAAGATGATTCCTGAAGAGAATTTTAACCGCCAAAAAGCTGCGAAAATTGAAAATCGCAACAGTTCACTAATGGCCCACTCATACGAAAATAAAAAGATACAAAAATGACGGCATTCGTTTCATCATTATAAGCTAATCCACCAGATCAAACTCTTGTCCCTGAGCCACAACCATCACGTAACTATTCCGGACCCATATAGCCTACAAACATCTTAACCACATCTGGATTTCTTCGAACCACATTCAAATCAGTTATACTTGATGGCGAAGCTTTAGGGCGGCTATTTGATGTCTGGCTGGAAATTATCGGACTGAAGACATTCAAATTACGCATGCAGCAGCACTTTGAAAACGCCATGCAACCTGCCCGCTGGTTGGTGCGACACTCCAGAATTTCCAGAGCCAATTTTCCCGGCCTGGAATTGCATTCCGGGCACGAACTGGCCGGTTGGTAAACGCACTACGGTTATGGGGATGATCTCCTTCGAACTAAAGGGACGCTATGAGGCAGGGGTGAATTGATGGAAAATTTGCGACTGATCACCCTGGCTATCCGCCTGGAGAATGATGACTCTTTATTCCAGTACCCGGAAAGTATGCCGCACGGCCAGGCACCGCGCGCAACGCGCCCTCAGGTGTGACTGACGGATGGACTGGTGGATTTCGAGACATGTGAAGATCTCATCGCATATCTGGACCAGGCGCTGCAGCTGGTGTAGCGATAAACCATTCAGGGGTAGAAATGAAATTTTTTCAAAGGTTCAACTCATCAAGTTTTCTGAAATACTTCATGATAAGGTCGATGTATGAAAGTCCACGTTAAGCTGATCGCAACTTACCGCAAAAACCTGCCGCCCGGCGCGAAAGGTAATGTGATCGAAGTGAACGTCCCGGCGGGCGCCACCTTGCGCGAGATACTGACGCCTTTCGAGATCCCCCTGGACGACAGTTCCGTAGTCGTTCTTAACGGCCTGACCGTTCCGCTCGATACGGTCGTGGCGGAGGGAGATGTCGTCGCTGCGTTTTCAGCCATTGCAGGAGGGTAACCCCACACCCACCTCTTTTCACGGAGATGAGGGGGGTCATAGAACCTGATATCAGTAATAAAAAATAAAGACGGAGACCGGGCATGGCCGGATAACTCTCCCCACCCGGCAACCAGATCTACAACCAAGGAGCACGTATGTACGGCTGGCACGGCAAAATCCTACGAATTAATCTCACCAGCGGTCAGATCACTACCGAAGAGGTCGATAAAAAGTTTGCTAAAGACTATATCGGCGGGCGCGGCTGGGCGATTCGCTATCTGGCTGATGAAGTCGATCCACAGGTCGACCCCTTCTCACCAGAGAATAAGCTCATCTTCGCGACCGGCCCCCTGACGGCCACCACAGCCCCAACCGGCAACCGCTATATGGTGGTGACCAAGTCCCCGCTTACGGGCGCGCTGGCGCACTCCAATTCCGGCGGCGATTTCCCCACCTGGATGAAGCGCACCGGTCACGACATGTTCATCTTCGAGGGACGTGCTGAAGAGCCGGTTTTCGTCTGGGTGAACGAAGACCAGGTGGAGGTCCGGTCCGCGGCGCACCTCTGGGGCAAGGACGTCCACAAGACGACTGACATCCTGCTCGAGGCCACCGATCCGAACGCGAAAGTTGCCTGCATTGGCCCGGCGGGCGAGAACCGCGTGCTGATGGCCGCCATCATGAACGATAAGCACCGGGCTGCAGCCCGTTCCGGCGTGGGCGCAGTGATGGGCAGCAAGAATCTCAAGGCTGTGGTCGTGATGGGCAGGAAAAACCCGGCCTTTTTCGACGATGAAGGCATGCGCAAATACAGCCTTGACCTGTCGAAACAGGTCGGCGCGGACATTAAGAAAGGTTCCTCGCTGCGCGAGTACGGCACTGCGTACGTGCCGCAGGTCACCAACACACTCGGCATCCTGCCGACCCGCAATTTTCAGACCGGCGTATTCGAAGGGGCGGACAAAATCGACGGCGTGGCGCTGAAAGAGAAATATCTCGTCCGGCACAAGCCGTGCTACCGCTGCCCGATCGCCTGCGGCCGACTGACCGCTGTGGACGATGAAAAATACGCCGGAAAAGGGGAAGGACCCGAATACGAGACCATTGCCTCACTCGGTTCAGCCTGCGGCGTGGACAACCTGGCCGCGCTGACGAAGGCGAATTACTACTGCAACGAACTCGGCCTGGACACCATTTCAACCGGCTTAACGATTGCCGCGGCGATGGAGCTATACGACAAAGGCCTGATCGGCGAGGAAAAAGTCGGCCGTCCGCTGCCTTTCGGCGACGCGGATGCAGTGATCGAGATGGTTCAGAAGACTGCTTTCCGTGACGGTTTCGGTGACGAACTGGCCGAAGGCTCGTACCGGCTGGCCGAAAAATACGGTCGCCCTGAAGTCTCGGTAACCGCCCGTAAGTTGGAATTCCCGGGATACGACCCGCGCGGCGCGCAGGGCATGGGCCTGCTTTACGCTACCTCGAACAAGGGCGCTTCCCACATGGAAGGCGATGTGGCATACGAAGAAGTTTTCGGGACGCCTGTGAAGGTCGATGGACTTTCGACCCTTGGAAAAGGCGAGCTGGTGGCCCTGTTCCAGGACGCATTCGCCCTGATCGATTCGGCCGGCATCTGTGTGTTCTTCGCAGTGCGATACGTCTTCAGCAAGGACCGGATGATCTGGCCTGTGCAGTTATCAAAGCTGCTCAACTATACAACTGGAGCGGATTATTCTCCCGAAGAGGCAATGCAGGCTGCCGAACGCATCTACAACCTTGAGCGCATGTTCTTGATCGGCGCGGGTTCAGGACCCGAGCACGATACCCTTGCGCCGCGCATGCTCCACGAACCTATGCCTGAAGGCCCCGCCAGCGGCCGCGTCGTCGACCTGGCTGAGATGCTGAGCGAGTATTACGAAGTCCGCAGCTGGCCGGGCGGCATCCCGTCGATAGAGAAGCTGTCGTCGTTGGACCTGATATAACAAAGCTACCAGATAAACAAAGCACGCCAGGAGACCTTGAAAGCTGCCGGTGCAATTAGCCCAGTGACCCCCAGGACTTCCTGGCGTGCTTTGTGTCCTCATTTTCAAAGATAAAGTCAAAAAAATAGTACCGAGCGGAATTTGTACAGACACAATTCTGCACAACCTGTGTACAATAAATTTATCGCACCGCATCCCGGTATCTCTGCATTTGCGATGGAGATAGTGGATGAACAGCCCGCAAACCCAATAAAATAAATAACAGGACTATGAATTGTGAGTCAGCGAACGGTCAACCCTTGGACGAGGCGATTATGAACAGACC
>JBFGQG010000177.1:0-7060 GCA_041564295.1 Anaerolineales bacterium
ACCTTCGGTATTTCGGTACCTTCCCAGAACGCCGCCGGGTCGAGCGTCTGCCGGTAAACCAGCCATACACCAATCGCAGACCCGGCCGCGAAAGCTACCGCACCCAGGATCCAGAGCCAGCCTGTCAGCCCCCCACGCTGCACGAAGGCCAATATCCCAAACCCGGCCGCTGGGAGTCCGGCTCCCAGGGCAAAAAAGATTTGTGAAAGGTTCCAGCGGGTCTGGTTCGCAGTAATGATTCCCATTCGCTGGTCAATGTCGGAAGTGTTGTACAGTTGGGGAGCTACCACCATGGCGGCAACGTACAGCACGAAACCAGCAGAGATGACGATACCTGAAAATTGTGTTATGTTCATGATCGTTTCTCCTTAGTCATATCACCGAACAGGGTCTCATATGGCATCCACTCTTCGTCCAGCTGCCGGCCACCTGGTGTTACGCCGGTCCGCATGGCGGTCAGGAAATCCTGAACGACCAGCCTACCAGTTCGCGCCTTTTGTGAGATTGAGTGGAGTGGGTTCGTCCGGGGCGGGCGGCACTCCAGGGATGGAACCGCCGGAAAAACCCGGTCTGTTTAATCATCTCTACTCATTCTATGAAATTCAAACGCATTGGTCATGGGGCATGTGACCCAAAGCGGTGGGAAATTTAAATAACAAAAACCGGGAAGAATTCCCAATGGATTGGCGCTTCTTCCCGGTTAAGAGTTATTCAAGGATGACAGACAAGGGTTGCTGCTTTCGATTCTCAGGCTCCATGGAAAGAAACCCATTTTGAATCGGTATGCTGTACTTTTAGCGCAGCTTTTCAGATCGGCATGAACATCGGTGGTGACTGCCGGTGCTTTTCACTCTCTGCCAGTAAAAGCAAGTTTACGGCAGATTTCAGGTCGATGAGATGCAGATAGTTCATGCGAAAGACTTCCCGACAATTTGAGTGTATTTCGATTTTTTCCAGGCTAATTGAATGCCGGTTCCACCATGGACGAGACTAAGAATTTCTAGCTGTGCATCCACCATACGGGCGCGCTCTTGCATAATGCCCAGCCCCAGGCCTTCATGGTTGGGGGACTGAGAATCGAAGCCAATGCCGTTATCCTGAATCAACAATTCCACCTGTTCCGGGTGACTTTCCAGTCGCACGAGGACCTCAGTGGCTTCTGCATGCTTGGCGATATTGTTGAACGCCTCTTGAGAAATCCGATAGAAAGATTCTTTAACATCTACAGGGGGGTTATGTTCACCGATTCGGTCGTACTTGACCTCTAAGCGCGTCCGGGCGATAAACGCATTGATCTGGTGTCCAATCAGGTCCCCCAGGTCAGTATCGACCAGCGCGGCAGGCCGCAGCTCCACGAGCAAGGTCCGCATCTCCGAGAGAGCCCCGCGCGTTAGCTGCCGCAATTCTTCCAGGCGGCGGTAGCCTTCCTCCTCGTTTCGCTCCCAGATTTTTGGAAGCACATCAGCGATCATGCTGGCAGAAAACAAGGTCTGTGTAACCGCGTCATGCAGGTCACGCGCTAACCGGTTGCGTTCAGAAGCAATTGCCGATAATTCAGCTCTCTCGAAAAGGCGGGCGTTCTCTATGGCGACGCTTAATTGGTCCGCGATAGATTGGAACAACACCAACTGTGCTGGTGAAAAAGATGTTTCCTCAGCTCCGACAATCACCAGTACCCCTATCCGGTTTCCACGTATTTGCAGCGGCAATAGTGCGCCCGGTTCAATGAGGCCCTCGGCAGGATCTGGGGCGATATAAAGAGCTTCACCACCATCGATGACAGATTGGCAGACCAAAATCATTTTCGCCATGTCTTCTGGCTGAATTTCCTGTTCTGGACGAAGCGTATGGGGAATCAGCTCTCCCGTTCCTTCATCCGCTAAAACAACCCCGGCGCGCTCAGCCCTGATTAACTCAACGATCAGGTCTAATGTTCTTTTAAGTCTCTCATTCAAATTCAAAGAGCTGTTAGCTGTTGCCGAAACATCCAGCAAAGCCTGCAATTCCTGTGTACGTTCTTTGACCCTTTGTTCCAGGTTCTTGCGTAGTTGCTGCTGTTCGGTAACATCCACGGCTACGTTCAGGATACCGGTAGTTCTGCTATTTTCATGCAGGGGAGCCAGGACGATGTCCCAATAAGTCGTGACATTTCCCGATTCCAGACGAACCCCATTTTCACGGACAGTCTCACCGGCCAGGGCGCGCTCGAACAACGGCTGAATAGTTAGTTCTGTTCCAGGCAGGTGGTCGAAATAACCAATACCTGGACTGAGTGGTGTTCCAGAAGGTGGTGCATAGCGCAAGGCAAAATCAGCCCAGGTCGGGTTATAGCGCTGGATGCGGTATTCGCTGTCTAGAATCGCGATTCCCATCGGCATCCGTTCGAAGAGCAGCTCTAAAAGGTTGAGCTGTCGGGCCAATTCAGGATCGGGCATAAAAGTGACGGCTGACTGGTCATTTTCCGTATCAACGGGTCGAAGTACAAACTCGCAAAAATCATCTCCCAGGGCCTGACAGCGCCGCTCGATGCAGACAATATCACGCCGGTCTGTGATAACGTTAATGAATCCAACCAGCACACCGGAAGTATACGCACACATTGGCCCTGCGGAGCTTTGACCTTGCTGGAGCATCATCCAGGCTTCAAACGCTTCCTGGGCGTGGATGACAGCTTTGCCAGTCTGCCAGTCTGCTTCCACGAGGTTAAAATTTCCAAACCCGGCGCTTTGATAAGACTGTAAACAAATCTCAAAAAAATGCACATCCTCGATTTCGTCTGGTGGATTTCCAAACGAAACGGCAAAAGATGAACCCCCATTGACCCCGGCTTGCTGCAATATAGTATTGGTCAGGCGGGTGCCGACGAGGGCATCCATCTGGCTGCGAATGGTCCAGAATCCTGACTTAATTTCGAGCAACGCTGTGCGGGCTGCACCAAAATTCAAAACACCGGGAGAAATCTCTTGAAGGTGATGGGTAAAATTTTTACTTTCCACCTGTTTACCTGTAAGAACTATCCAGGTTACTGGTTAAGTCCAGGAATTAGTTACCGACTTGCAATTGATGTCTCTGCAAAGGCAATTATACTCATCCTCCTTGTGGGGGACGCAGAATATTGGCGATAGAAGTAAATGGAAGAAGAAAGGGTCTTCCTGGAAACTGCAGACCTATGCACAGCTATAAACCTGGCAGTTGCGCAGGGGAGATTTTCTTCGGATTCTGGATTTTTTTTATTAAAAGATATACAGGTAAACTGAGCGGAGTAAAGCGTTATTCACGGTACGGACACCACCGGCATGAACAGAAACTCGCTGAACCCCGTGTACCCCGCCTGCCCGGAATTCGGATCGACGATAAGCGAGGTTACGTCCACCGCCTCGAACGCGCTCCCCGGAACCTGTGCCAATTCCCCAACGAGCGTATCGTTTTCCCACCGTTCGTCTGGCGCGCCGGAAATGTACCAGGATGATCCATTATCCGCGAGCATCATCCCGTATATCTTCAGAGCCTGCAAAATCACCTGCACATTCGGCGAGAAACCGCTGATTTCGAAGTTTGCCTTCAGCCTCAGGCGCAAACCCATGGGTGGTTGGTCGAGGTCACTCATACTCGAAGCGTAATGGCGGGCAGGCCACAAATACGCTCTCTGCGTTGTGTTAGCGGTAAAACGGAGGGCATGCGTGATCGTGCCCGAAGCCACCTCGTCGTAAAGCACTAACCCAGGCAGGATCGGCAAGCCCGCTGCATCTGCGGAGGTCCAGCCTGTGGGACGCAGAACGTTGCTTTTCAAGTCGAAAATAGCGCCCGAACCCGCGTCCCAGCCGCCGTTCCCATCAGGCCAGGCATCAAAGACCTCGTACAAGATACAGTTATCCGTATCGAGCACCAGGATGTGCCGGTCGCCGGTCCCATTCGGACCCCCTTCGATCAACGGGTTTTGAGGGATTGGGTAAGGTCCAGGATCGGATTCATCCGGGTAATAAAACGAAACGGATACACCAGGCTGGCCCCCAGGTACGAGGTTGAACGGGATACCGATAGGTGACTCGCTCCCCGGCGGCCAGAATCCTGCGCCGAAGTCCGGGTGCAGGCCCGTGTTTGCGCCGATCGATTCGATGTAAGCATCCGAATTCGGATGGATCGGCAGCTCGTCAACCGGGGTGTTCCAGATATTATTAGAAGGAAGGACCTGGCAGCCCGCGAGGAAAGGTGGGCTGGGAAAGTCGCCAACCTCCAGATCGTGATGACGCGTCTCAGGAGGATGTCGGGTGGAGCGTTCTGGGGCTGCTGCCTCTGGAGGCGCAGAAGCTGTTTGAGTAGTTGATGCCTCCCCGGGCGGAACGGCAACCGGGATCAGGGCGCAGGCGATCAGCATGGGGAAGAGCGGTAATAATTTCTTGTTCATCGATTCTTACGATAAAGACCAATGCAATTCCACGCCCGATCCCATTGTAACCAGGCCCACAAAGATGAATTGCTTCCGGCACTTAAACCAGGCAGGATGAATCAGTCCTTATTTTCTTCAATATTGAATTACCACCCCAACTTTGGTTTTTGTGCGTTTCTATAGAGTTGCCGATTGCGGCAGTACCTGCAAGAAAAAAAATTTACAAACCGTTAAACTGGTCAACTGAATTATGACCTTATTATATCTCTCCCACCTCAAGTTTCACATTTTCCCACTGGGCAAGAAATGAGTCTTTCAGGTTGGCGTCATTAATCTGGCCGGCCAACGCCTGGATTTGATCTTCTTCGGCACTGAAAAAAGCCAGGGCTTTTTCAGAATCTCCTCTTTTCACGGCAAGCTGACCCAGGCCGCCCAGAATCTTCCATTCGATCCTCCTCAGCCCGATCTGCCTCGCGAGTTCTTGTGAATGGCGGAAGGCTTGTTCAGCTTCATCCAACCTGTCGAGATGAAGGTGCGCCAGCCCAAGATAGTACAGGTTTTCTGCTATAAATGGACGAAGCTTGTGGCTTTCCAGGGCCGGTAAAGACTGGCTTGCACTCTCGAGCAGCATTGCATAGTTCTTTTCGGCCAGGGCAATCGTATTATGGGCGATAAATACCTGGCTGAGGTTAAACGCATCCTCGAATTGCAGGTCGGCTATTTCTTGGAAGTAATCACGCGCCGCGGAGAGACTTCCCTGGTGGGCCAGGGCAGTGACCATAGAAGCAATCCCGCTGATACGAAAGCGATACTGCTTATCGGCAAAGGTTTCGAATGCGATCCTGGTTTCGTCCACTGCTTTGGCATAAACACCCAGATCGATATACACGTAGCCCAAAAAGACTTTTGCAAAGGCTATCCCGAAATGATAGCCTGATTCTTCCGCTGAATCAGCAGATCGTTGTAAGGCGTTGATAGCCTGCGACCATTGCCCTCGCAGCCACAGGTTCAATCCCAGGGTACTCAGGCTGAAGGACTGCCCCCAGCCATTGTTAATTTCAGTGCTGATTGCGAAAGCCTCTTCCGCTGCCTCACGGCTGGCATCCAGTTTCCCCAGGTAATTTAAATACAGGGACATGCTGGTCAGGCTGTCGGCCAGCATCGGCAGGTTGCCCAGCTTCCGCCAATAGCCGGCAGCATTGCTGAACAACTCGATCGCTTTCTCCAAATCCGAGTTGGAATATACATGGCCGGAGTCATGTGTGGCGAATGCCAGGATTTCCTCTTCGTTATGTTTTCGGGCCAGGGCAATTGCCTTTTCTCCTGCAGAAGTCGCTTCCGCCAGCCTGTTGCCGAATCGGTAGCTGTTGAGGAAAATCCAGTGGAGAATGCCAGGATGGCACGATAGGGGTCGTCTTCGTGGGCGTGTGGAGTACCAAAAAAGCCAGGATCGAATCGCCTATCAGGCGGGCGATCGTGCAATCGTTTCGTGTTTGTCACTTTTAGATTAAAATTTTCCTTCGCCGATTGCATTTAAAAATTTGACATGGATCAAAAATCCATGTATGCTTTTTGTGTCCATTAATCTAATCTTCAGCCGTTATTTTTTTGATCACAACTTAATCGCAATTTCACCAGGAGGGAGTTGTGGATCCGCAACGGCGTATCATTCGCGGTTACGAGTTGACCGAGCCGCTTGGTCAGGGCGCGTTTGGAGCAGTTTACCGCGCCCACCAACCCCAGGTCGAACGTACTGTCGCAGTCAAGGTCATCCTGCCAGAGCACGCCAACCGGCCAGATTTTATCCGCCGTTTTGAGTCTGAAGCCCAGATCATCGCCCAGCTAGAACATCCCCATATCGTTCCGCTCTATGATTATTGGCGCGAGCCGGATGGCGCGTTCCTTGTCATGCGCTATATGTCAGGCGGCAGTTTAAAAGACATGCTCGAGAAGCGGAAACCAGAGCTGCCCGAGGTGATCCGCATTGTTGAACAGATCAGCGCCGCCCTGAGCCTGGCCCACCGCCGAGGCGTGGTCCATCGCGACCTAAAACCGGCCAATATATTGCTCGATGAAGACGGCAACGCATATCTCTCCGACTTTGGCATCGCTAAGGGGCTTCAATCCGAACGTGAATTAACCAGCACAGGAGCAATCGTCGGCTCACCCGGTTATCTTTCTCCCGAGCAAGTCAAAGGCGAAGCTGTCACTCCTCAAACCGATCTTTATGCACTGGGGTTTGTGCTTTATGAACTGCTGATTGGCGGTCATCCTTTTGCTGAAACGCCTGTGGGGGCTCTGCTGGTAAAACACATTTCAGACCCTATTCCATCTTTGGTTGAGAAAAGACCTGGACTGCCGGCTGCGCTTGATGATGTTATCCAGAAAGCCACCGCCAAGGACCCGACCGGCCGCTTCGAAGATGCCTCCGCTTTCTTGGACGCCTTACGAAACGCGCTCGGAGATTCAGAAACGGATCTCTTCGTAGATCACGGTCTGCTGCTTGAACTGGATAATCCTTATAAGGGATTACGGGCATTCCAGGAGGCCGATGCCGCTGAGTTCTTCGGCCGCGAAGCGCTGACCGACCAGCTGCTCGACCGATTATCTGAGAGCGGACCCCACAACCGCTTCCTTGCGGTTGTCGGTCCGAGCGGTTCAGGTAAATCAAGC
>JBFGQG010000178.1:0-7047 GCA_041564295.1 Anaerolineales bacterium
ATTCGCTAAGACCATGATAATGGTAAAATGATCGAAAATAGGTGGACGGGCCCGTCCACCTATTTTCGATCATTTTACCATTATCATGGTCTTAGCGAATTAATTCTTCCGCTTTTGTATATGCATCGAGGGCTTTCTGCAGGTTTTCGTTCTTCGCGTACGCATCCCCAAGTACAGCCCATATGTCGATGTTCACCGGATGTCTGTGTTGGAGCGCTTCATTCAGGTCTGATATGACTTTATCAAGATTGGCTTTCTTCTTGATCAGGGTCTTATAATGTGCGAGGGATTCGCCGACCTCATCCCGGTCTAATGCGCTGCGAGCGTTTGAGAGCACTTCCGTAAAGGCCGGTGCAGGGGGTTTTTCTTTCGGCTGGACCGCCCTGGTGGAGGCCATGGTCTCTACCTCTGAGGTCTCTTTGACAGTCTCTTCCTCCGCTTCAGCTTCGGCTTCCGCCAGTTCCTGCACTTCCTTTCTATCTAGAGAACCTGTGTCCCGGACCCACCAGTCGGATTCAGCATCCAGTTCCGGTTGTTCTTCCGGTTCGGCTTCTTTCTCCCAAACATAATCCTCTTCCGCTGGAGGTGTTCGGGAAGAGATTTGGGTTTCGTGAGCCCAATCAGGCGCCACATCCTCGGCCTCTTCCTCTTCCGATTCTTCGATGACGATCTCTTCGAGCCAGGCCGGTAAGCTTTCATCAGCGCCTTCCTCGGCGCCTTCTTCCTCGATATCGATTTCCTTGAGCCAGTCAGGTATGTCTGCATCTGCGACTGCCGGCTCTTCCGTTTCGCTCGTCAACCAATCCGGCCTGTCTGCTTCCGTGCCGCCTTCTTCCTCCAGGTCTTCTATAGCAAAAGCAGCATCAGCTTCCTGTTCTCCTTCATCTGGGAGCGCGATGACGGTTTCATCTACCTGTTCCGGGAAAGATACAGCTTCGGACCAGTCGACTTCTTCTTCATCCTCGTCCGGCAGATCTTCAGCTTCCCAGTCAAGCCCTGCTTCCTCTGAGACCGGGATGGCCGGCTGTGTCGAATCTGCCGGTTCCTCCTCAAATTCAGAAGATGTCATCGGGGTTTCGAACGCTTCTTCTTCTAATTCTTCATCAGGTTCTATCTCTTCGGTACCGGCGGCCGTCATACTCTGAACCCAGGCAGGCGGTTGTTCTGTCCGCTCTTCCGGAGATGTGAGTAATTCCTCTTCCCTGGCTCCTTGTTTTGCAGCCAGGCTCTCAAGCCATCTCATCGCCGCGTCCGTATCGTCCATATTCGTGAAATCAGGCATCTCGATTTCGGCTTCTGCTGCTTCTTCTTCGACAGATTCAGGTAGATCTTCCATTTCATCGGATGTTTCCGGGATATCCGCCAGGTCATCATCTCTGTACCCCTGAAGCCAATCCGGGACCTGATCGGTTGTTTCAATCGCTTCGAGATCGGCATCTTCCGGTTGTGCGACTCCTAATGTTTCCTCGTCGCGGGGCATTTCCGCTTCAGTGGTTTCAAGTTCGTCGAAGTCAAGCTCAAACGCTTCTTCAGCATGCTGTACAGGTTCGACGTCTTCATCCTCATCTTCACCGCGCCTGAGCCAGAGCGTGACGCCGGTCTTCTCCGATTCGGTCGCTGAGCTTTCGCCGGAGCGGTCGGCCATTTCCTTGAGCCAATCCGGCAACTCTTCTTCGTCCGCCTGGACGATCTCTTCAGAATCTTTCAGCAGTTCTTCCTCTTCTTCCAGGCTTGCGCCGGTCATGGACGCCAACCAGGCTTTCGCAGTTTCTTCCACTTCAGCTTCCGATTCAGTTTCATCCGCTTCGATGGACTGGAGCCAGTCGGGAACCTCACCGCTCAAGGTTTCAGCCTGTTCTGGTGCATCCTGCATTGGGATCTCTGTTTCCAGACCTTCCGGTACGTCCATTTCGCTCATCCAGTCCGGCTGGTCCTCGATTGTAGCGAGATCTTCTTCCCCTTCCGGCAGGTCTACCTGGCCTTCGACGTCCATATCCGCCAGCCAGTCGGGCATCTCCCCGGCTGCGGCAGCTTCTTCCCCTTCCGGCAGGTCTGCCTGGCCTTCGACGTCCATATCCGCCAGCCAGTCGGGTAAGTCCCCGGAAGCGGAGGTTGTTTCTTCGCTGCCTGTGAGGGCGGTCTCACCGACATCTGCTGTCAGGTCTTTCAGCCAGTCGGGGACATCCATTCCGGGCTGCGTGGCATCGTCTTTATCGGATAAAGCAAGGGACGGCATGGTATCCCCGACCCCTTCAGCAGGCGCCATTGCCTGGAGCCAATCGGGGATATCCGCAGGAGCCAGTTCATCAATATCATCCTGCTCAGGTGAAGATTCCGGTTGGTCAACCGGGGTTAAGCTTTCTTCCGGCTGTTTATCGGGATCACCGGGTTCCCATCCGGCTTCCTTCATCCAGGCCGGAAGCTGGTCATCGTCTTCTTCGCCGAATTCTATTTCCGCCGGGCTGGTCGGGGAATCAGTTTCGTCAATGTCCGGTTCGGGAAATCCTGTGCCGAAGGCTTCAGAGGATGCCAGGCTGGCAGCAAATTCTGTGTCTGAATCGAGGTCCTCCATCACCGTGTCATCTGCCTGTTCCTCCGCGTTTTCATCGAGGAGCCAATCGATGTCTTCATCCCCTTCGTCACCAGCGGGCAAATCCGCTCCAAGAGATGCGACCCATGAAGGCTGTGCTTCCGAACCGGTGATCTCAGCCTCGTCGAGTTTCAAAAGCGTTACAGCAGCATCCGGGACGAGGTTGATCGTCGGTGCGTGTTCAGAAATAAAGGCGGCGTAAGGATCGAGCTCAGTGGCTTTTGTAATGTACTGCCTTGATTCTTCCTCGCGATTTGTATCTACGAGCGCCTGGCTGATAATGATGTTGGCATCGAGACAGTAGGGGAGTTTGTTCAGCACCTGGCTGCAGGTCTGGATCGACTTCACTCGTTGATTATTGGTGTAATACATGCGAGCAAGCAGCACAAGAAGGTCTGCTCGATCGGGTTCTTCCTGCAGCGCTGAGCGAAGTTCAGAGATCGCTTCATTGATCAAATCTCCCCTGGCGTACATGCGTGCGAGTGCAGCGCGTGTGAGCCTGATTTTTGGCGGTTCGATACCATCGCGTTTATCATACAGCCTTCGTAGTTCATCCTGGATTGTAATGTTGGAAGACTGGACGTCGTACGCGCGCTGCATATGCCAGATACTGGCGTCGAGATTGCCTTCGTCTTCACGGATTATGCTCATCCCGATGTGCGAGACGAAATCGTCCGGGACTGCGGACAGCACACGCTGGAATATATCTGCAGCATCGCCAAGGCGCTGGTTTTCCAGGTAGGCTTTACCCAGCAGGCGGTATGTGTCCACATGTTTGGGGAAATATTTCAAAATATGCAGACTATGGGCAATCGCAAGATCGATTTTGCCCTGATCTGTGAGCGCTTCAATTTCCCGGTTGTAGCTGCGCAGGGTAATCTTGGTCATCGATTGATCTCCAACCGTAGTTACGAATAAAGTACGGATACTGAATAAAAATATAATTCCTGAGGCTTGTGGGAGCGCCAGGAGTTTCATTATAGCAATATTTCAATGACTTTGTGACCCTGGTGCGCTTAAATCGTTCTTAATTTCGTAGAAATGCGATTTTTCACCTCCATCCGATGAGTTTGCTCGGGTAGATCGATAAAAAAAAGAGCGGTTTGATAACCGCTCCTTAAGACCCAGGGGGAAGAAATTAAACCAGGGATTTTGCCGGGCGTTTACTTTCGCGAATGGCCCAGTACAGCGAGCCAGACAACAATACGACGATAGCCCAGCCCCAGATGTTCAATTCTTCGTACTGAACGATCACCGGGGCAATGATCAGGGCGACAAGGTTGACCACCTTGATCATCGGGTTCAATGCCGGGCCGGCTGTGTCTTTGAACGGATCGCCGACCGTGTCCCCAACGATGCTGGCTTTGTGTCGTTCGGAGCCTTTGCCGAGGTCGTTTTCCGGGTCTTGCGATTCGTCTTCAATCAATTTCTTTGCGTTATCCCAGGCGCCGCCGGCGTTATTCATGAACACGGCAAGCAGCTGGCCGGACAGTATGATGCCAGCCAGGAAACCGCCCAGGGCTTCCACGCGCAGCATCATGCCGACGAGGATCGGGCTGAGTACACCGAGGAGAGCTAGCGGCACCAGTTCTTTCTGGGCAGCGGTAGTTGAAATACTGACCGCCTGACGATAGTCCGGGGGTACTTTGCCTTCGAGGACGCCGAGTTTGAACTGGCGGCGGACCTCTTCGACGATCAACGCAGCCGCCCGGCTGACGGCCTGGATGGCAAACGATGAGAACAGCCACGGAAGCGCACCGCCAATTAAGAAACCGACGAAAACTGTGGGAATGTCGATGCGAATTCCGATCGATTGGATCTGTTCTGCAACGGGGACACCAAGGCCGGCCTGCGCGCGGCTGACATCCACGAGGAACGAGCCAAACAGCGAAACGGCGGCGATCACCGCAGAACCGATCGCGACGCCTTTTGTAATGGCTTTTGTCGTGTTTCCGACTGCGTCAAGATCGGCCATGATCCGCTGGGCTTCTTTCAGTTCCTCGCTATCCGTGCCCGTCCAGGACATCTCACCGATCCCGGCAGCGTTGTCTGCGATTGGACCGAAAGAGTCCATCGCAACGTTGTTGCCGGTAAGGGTCAGCATACCGATACCGGTCATTGCGACAGCGTAGAGAATGTATGTGATCGATTCAACAGGCGTGTTCCCCACTCCGTTGAAAAGCACGATGGATGCTCCGATCGTACCGGCGATGACGATGATGGCCCAGACCGATGATTCATAGCCGACAGAAATGCCCTGCAGGATGAGGGTTGCAGGGCCGGTGTTGGCACTTTTCTTGATCTCTTTAACCGGTGTGCTGTGTGTGCCGGTGAAGTATTCCGTCAGGCGGTCGATAAGGATGGCCAGGAGTACGCCGAAACCGACCGCGACCGGCGTCCGCCACCATCCGCCTGGGAGGGGGCTGTCTGGAAGCAGTTCGAGGTATACGTAGCCGGCTGCAAAGAAGAGTACGGCAGAAATGGCTGCCGAAGAAAGATAGCCGCGGAAAATCGCGCGCATCGCGTCGCCGCTCTTGCCGGGTTGAGTCTTTACTGCGTAGGTGCCGATGATGGATGAGAGCACGCCAATCCCGCGGACGACAAGCGGATAAATAATCCACTCCAGGTGACCCGTGATATGCCAGAGGGCCAGGCCGAGGATCAGGCCGGAAACGATGGTAACTTCATACGATTCAAAAATATCTGCAGCCATACCGGCACAGTCGCCAACGTTATCGCCGACGAGGTCGGCCACGACTGCCGGGTTGCGGGGATCGTCCTCAGGGAGGCCGGCTTCGACCTTTCCGACCAGGTCTGCCCCGACGTCTGCGGCCTTGGTATAGATTCCGCCGCCCACGCGCATGAAAAGTGCCAGGAGCGTGCCGCCGAAACCGAAACCGAGAAGCGCGTCGGGCGCTGCTATGCCGAAAATGATGAAGATGATTGTTCCACCGAAGAGACCGAGGCCGTCGGTCAACATGCCTGTAATTGTGCCGGCGCGGTAAGCGATCCGGAGGGCATCACTGAAGCTGTACCGGGCCGCCGACGCCACGCGGACGTTCCCCTGGACAGCCATGCGCATGCCGATCTGCCCCACGGTAAGCGAAAAACCTGCACCCATCACGAACGCAATTGCGCGACCAAAACCGATAATCAGGCGAATACGGCTTTCTTCCATGCCGTGGAAGCGTTCAAGGGCTTCGGGAGTGGGTGGGACGATAAAAACAGAAAAGAAAAGGGCAATGGTCAGCACTCCGATCAACGGCACGATGGTGCGCAGTTGTTTTCGTAAGTACGCATCTGCGCCGTCCCGGATGGCTCCCCAAACTTCCTGCATTTTTTCTGTGCCCATATCTTCGGCCAGAATCTGTCGGCGCAGGAAAATCGCATAGAGCAGCCCCAAAATCGCGGTTCCGAGAACACTCCAAATCGCAATCTGCTCAAAAGGTGTCAATCCTTGCATATTTTTCTTCCTCCTCTGGAATTCAAAATGATGATGGATGAATGGGAGTGACTGCACAACACCGCACCCGGAAACAAAAAGTGTCTCCCGGATAGCTGCAGCGGGCTGAACTTCATCCGGCAGGTAAATAAGTGACTTACTTCCATTACGACAAACTTTGTAGTGTGGATTTGTGCCTGATTCGTTACAGAGGTCACAAACATTGGAATTCTAAGTCGCAAAGAAAGATGTGTCAAGCAAATGTGCAAAGAAGTACAAACGAGCAGACCAGGTTCTATTAAAGAATTAACTGTTTCCGCGTTGACTATCAGGCCAAAAGGATTAAAATAGCACCTCTATGGGTCATTCAAATGTGAAATGTACCGTTACTAATTTACAGGTTCACCCGGAAGCAACTGTGGCTTCCAATTCCGCCCTGGTTCTCCGGGGCCTGCCCCAGACAACCAAAAACCGGAAATACAATCGTGACCAGGAGTGCTGATGATAAAGGTAGAAGGACTCACGAAACATTATGGTGCCCGGATAGCCGTGGACAATATAGATTTCCACGCTGAACGCGGCGAAATCGTCGGTTTTCTTGGCCCGAACGGCGCCGGCAAAACGACGACGATGAGGATCCTGAGCGGCTATATGCCGCCGACCGCTGGATCCGCGGCGATCGCCGGCTTTGACGTTGTAGAACAATCGCTCGAAGTGCGAAAACGCGTCGGTTATTTGCCGGAAACCGTGCCGCTTTACCAGGATATGACTGTATTTGATTATCTCAAGTTCATGGGAGATCTCAGAAAGCTTGAGGAGGTCGAAGATCGTGTTGATGACGTGCTCGAGATGGTCAACCTGGAAGAGCGGGCATACACCTACATCGGCGGATTGTCGAAAGGTATGCGCCAGCGCGTTGGCCTGGCGCAGGCTCTTCTGCACGATCCGGAAGTGCTCATTCTAGATGAGCCGACGATTGGTCTCGACCCGGCCCAGATCATCGAAATCCGCAACC
>JBFGQG010000179.1:0-7018 GCA_041564295.1 Anaerolineales bacterium
CCTGCGATGACGAGGCCTGACATTAAGGCGACCCAGACCACACTTGCGGGCATTGAAAATAACATCAAAAGTGGTCCAGCCAGGACTCCGGTGAACACACTCGCCCTGGCAGAATGACGAATGACCAGCGTCAGCAGAAGCAGCAGTCCCAGGGCTACGGCGAAACCCAAGGGGAAAACTGCCAGATATCCCCCTCCGGCCGTGGCAAGCCCCATTCCGCCGCGGAATTTGGCATAAACCGGCCAGCAGTGGCCCGCGACCGCTGCAGCGGAGACCAGTCCCAACACCCAACCCGGCGCGCCGGCGATATAACCGAGGTACACTGGAACAAATCCCTTCGCAATATCAAACACGAGAACGACAAGACCAGCCGCAAATCCAGCTTGCCGAATGGTGTTCGTTGTGGTTGCATGGCCCGACCCCGCATCGCGGACATCCACACCCTTAATCGCCCGCGTTATCCAAATGGCAAATGGCAGCGATCCAAGCAAATAACCGAAAAGTCCAAATATCAGCAGTGCAGCAGAAGGTGATTGTCCAATCCGGTGTAAAATAACCTGGTAATCCATCCGGAAATAATAACAGAGAATGAGTATGGAAGCTTTAGGAATTGACATCGGCGGCAGCGGTATCAAAGGCGCCCCAGTAAACATCACGACGGGCAAACTTCTTGCGCCAAGATTCCGTTTGACTACGCCAAAACCGTCTACCCCGCCGGCTGTTGCTGAAACCATCAAAGTGATATGCGGCAAATTTAACTGGTCAGGCCTGGTTGGATGCGGATTCCCTGCCGCAATTCAGCACGGGATCGTCAGAACCGCAGCCAATGTAGACGACAGCTGGATAAACACCCAGGGTGAGACACTCTTCGCAAAAGCAACAGGGCTGCAGGTGAAATTGACGAATGATGCGGACGCGGCCGGAATGGCGGAGATCGAATTCGGCGCCGGCAAGGGAAAAACCGGTGTGATTTTCATTATCACGATCGGTACAGGGATCGGAACGGCACTGTTCGTCGATGGCAACCTCGTTCCAAACACGGAGCTGGGTCATATTCGCATGAAAGGCATGGACGCCGAATTTTGGACATCTGACTCAGCCAGGAAGAGAGAAGGCCTGACCTGGAAACGGTGGGCGAAACGCTTTAACCGCTACCTTAATTACCTCGACGCTCTTTTTTGGCCGGACCTGTTCATTGTCGGCGGCGGCGCTGCAAAAAAGCACGAAAAATTCCTGCCGCTTTTGCACACTCGCTGCCCGGTCGTCCCAGCAAAATTTCATAATAATGCCGGAATCGTTGGTGCAGCTTTAACGACGAGGGCTCTTCATCGAGGAAGCAAATGAGCAAGATTCAAGAAAGCGATACGAAAACGAGCGCCAACGGAAAAAAAGCGGAAACCAGGGCGATTAATACTGCGGTAATTGAAGCGATCGATTCTCCTGAATATTATCTGAACCGCGAGATGAGCATGCTGCAGTTCCAGTGGCGTGTCCTCGAAGAAGCGGAAGACGAAAATAACCCTCTACTCGAACGCGTAAAGTTCCTCGCAATCGTCGCTTCAAATATGGATGAATTCTTCATGGTTCGCGTCGGCGGGTTGAAACTTCAACTCGAAGCCGGCTTTGTCGATCTTCCTCCCGACGGATCCACACCAGCTGAACAACTCGCCGTGATCCGCAAAGACGCGCATCGCATTATGAAGGAATCGCGAAACCTTTATTCCAACTCTTTGAAACCCATGCTGGCTGAGCAAGGTATCAACATTCTCAACTACGATGAGCTCTCCGACAAACAGCGCGAAGCGACACAACGCTTCTTCGATGAAATGATCTTTCCGATCCTGACTCCGCTCGCATTTGATCCGGGACCTCCGTTTCCGCATATTTCAAACCTCAGCTTGAATCTTGCTGTCATGATCAGAGATAAAAAAGGGGTCGAGCATTTCGCGCGGTTGAAGGTCCCAGGAACTATTCCGCGATTATTCCCTCTTAAGCGTTCATCAGGCGCGACGCGACGCGACGGAACAGTTCCGTACAACCACTACTTTGTCTGGCTTGACCAGCTGATTGCTCACAACCTCGATGCCCTCTTCCCGGGCATGGAAATAGTCGAAGCCCACCCATTCAGGGTGACACGGAACGCCGACATGATCATCCAGGAACTCGAAGCGGACGACTTGCTGGAGACGATGGAACAGAGCGTGCTGCGCAGACGCTTCGGAGATGTCGTCCGGGTCACGATCAACCCGGAGATGCCGGACCACATACGCGAAATCCTGATCGAAAACCTTGATCTGGATAGAAACGACCTGTATGTACTTGATGGCCCGCTCGGTTTCAGCAGTTTGATGACCATTCATGATACTGTCGACCGGTACGAATTGCGCATGCCTTCTTTTGTGCCTTCGACTCCGAAAGTTCTCTCCGGTAAATACGACGGAGATATTTTCTCGGCAATCCGGCTAGGCGATATTCTCCTTCACCACCCCTATGATTCTTTCAACAGCGTGGTGCATTTTCTCGAAAAGGCCGCTGCAGATCCGAACGTGCTGGCAATCAAACAAACACTGTATCGTACCGGGACGAATTCCCCGATTGTTGAGGCGCTGTTGAAGGCCAGGCAGAATGGCAAGCAGGTCGCTGTGCTCGTTGAATTGAAGGCCAGGTTTGACGAAGAAAGCAATATTGAATGGGCCAGGAAATTGGAGCAAGAAGGCGTACATGTGACCTATGGCCTTTTAGGCCTGAAAACTCACTCAAAAATCGCGCTGGTCGTTCGACAGGAAGATGACGGCATCCGTCGGTATGTCCACCTGGCCACCGGGAACTACAACGCGGTTACCGCACATATTTACGAAGACCTGGGTTTGATGACCTGTGACCAGGCGATCGGTGCAGATGCAAGTGAGCTCTTCAATTCCCTGACAGGATATTCTGAAAAGAAAGATTATCGCAAATTATTCGTCGCGCCGGTCAACCTGCGTGAAAAATTGTTGGAACTGATTTCACGCGAGCTTGCCCACGCAAAAAACGGTAATAAGGCCCATATCATTATCAAATGCAACCATATTATCGATATTGAGATCATCCAACTGCTCTACCGCGCATCACAGGCCGGGGTTAGAATCGATCTTCTTGTCCGAGGCATGTGCACTTTGCGGCCAGGAATTGAAGGTTTGAGCGACAATATCACCGTACACAGCATCGTGGGGCGGTTCCTCGAACACAGTCGAATTTTCTATTTTATGAACAATCGAAAAGAGGAAGTTTACCTGGGCAGTGCAGACTTGATGCCCCGCAATCTGAACCGGCGTGTGGAAATCGTATTCCCCGTAGAGAACATGAGCCTTATCCGGCATGTCCGCGATGACATTTTGCAAACCTACCTAAACGATAACCTGCGCACTCGACGAATGAAACCAGATGGTAGCTACGCGCGACTAAAACCCGCTGATGGTGAAGAAGGTGTTGACGTGCAATTAACCTTTCTGAAATCACGCACATAACATTGGATATAAAAATGCCGAAAGTTCAGGTCGGGCAAACCGCAGAATTGTCAAAAACGTACAGCGCAGAGGACCTGATGAGTTTCGCGGCAGCGTCCGGCGACAACAATCCCATCCACCTGGACGAACAGTACGCAGCCGGAACGTCATTTGGTCGACCAATCGCACACGGGATGCTCGTTGCGGGGCTGATCTCCGCTGTTCTGGGGACAAAATTGCCCGGTCCCGGCACGGTCTACCTGGGCCAATCGCTGAAATTCAAAGCGCCCGTTTACATAGGCGATACAATCACGGCGCAAATAGAGGTCCTCTCTATTCGAGACGGCCGGCCGGTCGCCACCCTTTCTACGAATTGTTATAATCAAGAAGGTGAATTGGTGATCGAGGGTGAAGCTGTCGTCCTTGCACCGACTTAATCCACGCGTATTAAACCATTTTCCTCAACCCTCCAGGACTCTCATGACTCTCAAATTAATTCAATTGACCGTTGGACCCTGGCCGATGAACGGCTATGTCGTTATTTGTGAAGAAACACAGACAAGCGCCATCGTCGATCCCGGTGCAGATGCGGACAAGTTCCTTTCCGCGGCAAAAGGTGCGCGGGTTGCAAAAATTTTGCTCACCCACGCACATCCAGATCATATCGGCGCTCTCAGCGAGGTCAAGAAAGCGACTGGCGCGCCTGTTTTCCTCCATCCATCAGAGAGAGAAGTCTTTGGAACGGCTTATGATATCTCCCTGCGTGGCGGAGACTCCTTGCGCGTCGGAACCTGCACGATTCGGACTTATCACACGCCGGGGCATACGCCAGGGATGATATGTTTCTCCATCGGCGGAAACCGCATATTGGTCGGTGATACGTTGTTCGTCAACGGGCCGGGACGCACCAATTCACCGCGTGATTTTGCAACGACCATGCAAACGATGCAGAATGTCGTTTTCAAATGGCCGGATGAAACCAGGTTCTACCCCGGTCATGGTGACAGCGCATTAATCGGTGACGAGCGGAAGAGATTTGAATCTTTTGTCGCGAACGGCTGGGATAAATCTTTGCACGGCGACGTCACATGGGAGTAATATTCAAATTTATTACTGCAGCAAGCCTTCACCGGGAGAGTGAATGACGGCATCTTCTGAAAAAGTTGATATCTTGACAGAGCTCGCGATAACCCGCGAGGAAGTGCTGGCGGACTATCGCCTGGCCTGGGAAAGCCGGTACGCCAGCCTGATTGGTCGTCGCGAAGTGATGAGTGGGAAAGCTAAATTCGGAATCTTCGGTGACGGAAAAGAATTACCTCAAATTGCCCTTGCAAAGGTATTTCGCCCAGGCGATTTTCGATCCGGCTATTATCGTGACCAGACGTTGCTCTTTGCTACCGGGGGTTCCGATCTACACGCGCATTTTGCCCAACTCTACGCACACGCAGATTCAGAGGCAGAACCTGCATCGAGTGGGCGCCAAATGAATGCACATTTCGCAACCCCAATCATCGATCGATCAGGCATATGGTTGCCAACTTCGACAACACGAAATACATCCGGCGACATCTCACCGACCGGTTCGCAGATGCCCCGGTTGGTCGGCCTTGCCTATGCCTCGCGATTGTACCGAGAACTTAAAACCCTCCACCATCTCGATGCGCATTCGAATTACGGCAATGAGATTGCTTTCGGGACCATCGGAAACGCCAGTACTGCTGAAGGTATGTTCTGGGAATCTATCAATGCAATAGGCGTGCTAAAAGCTCCGGCAATTATTTCCATTTGGGATGATGATTACGGCATTTCTGTGACGAATGAGTACCAGATGGTCAAGCAAGACATCGGCAAACTGCTCACGGGCTTTGCCAGGAAGCCTGGAAGCGAGGACGGATATGATCTATACGTCGTCAGGGGTTGGGATTATCCGGAGCTTCTCCGGGTATATCGTGCCGCAGAAAAAAACACACGGGCAAACCATACCCCGGCAATAATTCATGTAACTGAGCTGACCCAACCACAAGGACATTCGACATCCGGAAGTCACGAGCGTTATAAATCGGAAGAAAGGCTCACCTGGGAACGCGAATTCGACTGCCTGAACAGGTTTCGGATATGGATTCTGGATGAGGGAATTGCATCCGAAACGGAATTAGATCAACTCGAAACGGATTCGCAAGCATACGTGGAAAACGTGCGCGCGGAGGCCTGGGAAAATTTTCTCAACCCGATCAAAGATGAAGTCGACGAGTTCGGGGATTTACTGGACGAGATCCAGGTGCGGCAGGAAACCAAAAATTCGCTGAGGGCGGTCAAGACCAGCCTCATGCGCAAACCCAATCCGACCCGTTCAGATATTATGGTTGCCGCTCATAAGGTGCTCGACGTATTAAAGGCCGAAGATGTTCTGGCTACCCGTGCATTGGCAGACTGGAAGAGAAAAAAATGGACCGAGAATGAGCATCGGTACGGTAGACACCTTGTCAGTGAGTCGCCAAATGCAGCGATTAAAGTTCAAGAAGTGAAGCCGGTTTTCTCCGAAAACTCTCCCATTGTGCCGGGCTACCTGGTGATGAATGCTGCTTTTAACGATATCCTTGGGAGAGATCCGCGAGTCGTTGCCTTTGGTGAAGATTTAGGTCAGATAGGCGACGTCAACCAGGGCTTTGCCGGCCTTCAGGCTCGTTATGGCGCATTAAGGGTCACAGACACGGGAATCAGGGAGGCGACGATCGTTGGGCAGGCCATTGGCCTGGCGATGCGAGGGCTTCGTCCAATCGCTGAAATCCAATATCTCGATTATTTACTTTATGCCCTACAGATCATGTCTGACGACCTCGCGACTCTACGCTGGCGCACAGCCGGCATTCAGGCTGCTCCGGTAATCTTACGAACAAGAGGACACCGGCTGGAAGGCATCTGGCATTCTGGCTCTCCGATGGCCGGTATCTTGAACCTCGTACGCGGCATTCATGTACTCGTGCCGAGGGATATGGTCAGGGCTGCGGGGTTTTACAACACCTTGCTGAAATCAGATGACCCGGGCCTGATAGTGGAAGTACTCAACGGGTATCGCTTAAAGGAGAAATTGCCTGATAATATCGGAGAGATCACGGTGCCTCTGGGGGTGCCTGAGATATTAAGGCCCGGCAGTGATGTGACACTGGTAACTTACGGCGCTGCCTGCAGAATTGCTATGTCCGCTGCGGAACGACTTGGTGAAACCGGGATTGATACAGAAGTTATCGATGTGCAGTCGCTTTTGCCTTTTGACATTAACGGGATAATTGGAGAATCCATTGAAAAAACAGGGCGTGTGCTATTTATGGACGAGGATGTGCCCGGTGGTGCTACGGCATATATGCTCCAACAAGTGTTGGAGAACCAGGGGGCATTCTATGCGCTCGACACCACACCGCGCACTCTGTCCGCAAAACCGCATCGTCCTGCATATGGTACGGACGGGAATTATTGGTCAAAACCGAATGTCGAAGAGACTTTTGAAGAGGTTTACCGGTTGATGAACGAGGCCA
>JBFGQG010000180.1:0-7012 GCA_041564295.1 Anaerolineales bacterium
CCACCACGGACCAAAAATCGTACCGATCAGGATGATTCCGAAGGTCAACAACCCCAATGCGAGGGCATCCGGCCTTGTCGTAGGAACCGGTTTGTCGTCGTCATCCGTCTGGAAAAGGTAAACATACTTCAACACGATCAAGTAGTAGTAGACGCCGATGATCGCATTGATGATGCCGACAAACGCCAGCCAGAGTAAACCCGGCGACTTGACGACTGCAGCAAATACCCAGATCTTGCCGATAAAGCCCGCCAGCGGTGGAACTCCTGCCAGGGACAGGAAAGCAACCAGCATCACGAGCGCCAGTCCGGAATTCCGGCGGCTCAGGCCAGCATAAGCCGCAATCTCATCAGACCCGACGGTCCGGCTTACGACGATCACGACGCCGAAAGCCGCCAGGTTGGTCAGCAAGTACGCGATGACATAAAACACCGCAGCAGCAACACCCAATTCGTTCGCAGCAACAACCCCCATCAAGATATATCCGGCGTGCGCGATCGATGAATACGCGAGCATGCGCTTGATATTCGTCTGGGTCAGCGCCACAACGTTACCAAGTGTCATGGTGAAGGCGGATAATACAGAGAGGATCGCTACCAGCGACGGATCTATCGCCCCACCGGTTCCTGGAAATGCAGCCAGGAGAAAGCGAATCAGGACGGCAAAACCTGCAGCCTTGGAAGTAGTCGAAAGGTACCCGGTAACCGGGGTCGGCGCGCCTTCATAAACATCCGGCGCCCAAAAATGGAACGGCACGACCGAGACCTTGAAACCAAAACCGACAAGGACCAGCATAGCCGAAACGAGCACACCCGCTCCGGAAATTTCACCGGCAGCGAGGCCCTGGGCAAGGGTGTAAATGTCTGTCGTGTTCGTGAAACCGTAGAGCAGGCTGAAACCATAAAGCATAATCGCAGAGGTCAGCGCACCGAAAAGCAGGTACTTGAATCCCGCTTCCGTGGATTTATCATCCGTCTTCATGAAACCTGCCAGGACATAAAGCGGGATCGAGGTGGTCTCGATGGCGAGGAAAAGCATGATCAGGTCTGCCGAAGCACCCATGAGGGCAACGCCGATCGTCGCTGTCAGGAGAAGGATGTAGAATTCACCTCGTTTGCCCAGGTCCTTCATATCCATTGCCAGGAGCGAAGTAATGCTCGCACCTACGAGGGCAATGGATTTGAAAACGAATGCCAGCCAGTCCTGGCGCAGCATCCCGCCCCACAGCACCTGCGGTTCGGCGCCCGGTCTGGCAAAGAACCAGGACACGACCAGGATCAAGATTGACCCGCCGGCGGTCATCCAACCGAGGTTGCGTTTTTTATCCTCATCACGCCAAAGCGCATCAAATACCAGCACAAAACCGGCCAGGACAAGCAGCAGCAGTTCCGGCAGCAGCGCCAGGATCATCGTCGAATTGATACTACCCACTTAGGCACCTCCAAACAGGCGCAGAATGTTGTCAACGCCGGTTTCAACGAGCGGCACCATCAATCTCGGGAACACACCCAGGAGTATCAGGACCGCTGCCAGTGTAACCAGCGCGACTTTGTCCAATGCTGTAATCTCAGTAATGTGCCCTTCAAACTCGGTCGGGACCTCTCCAAAGAACACTTTGCGCACGATTCGAATGATGTAAGACGCCGTAATAACGATTGAAATCGCAGAAACGATTGCGATTGTTGGGGCAACCCAACCTGTAAAGGGCCAGTTGGTATTGATTGCTGATGTGGCCATCGTCCAGACGCCCATGAAAATCGGGAACTCCGCCACAAAACCGGAGAAACCGGGCATACCCATCGAAACCAGACCGCCGATAATGAAAGCTACTGCCACGACAGGCATGTATTTCGACATGCCACCGAGTCTATTTATGTCACGCGTATGCGCCCGATCATAAACCATGCCGACGGCAGCAAAGAAGAGGGCCGTCATCACACCGTGTGAAAACATCTGGACGCCTGCACCGATAAAACCGTTGCGTGAGAGCGAGGCAAGGCCAAGCATCACGAGGCCCATGTGCGACACCGATGAATAGCCGATAACGTATTTGAAATCGGTCTGCACCATGGCGATAAAAGCACCGTAAACGATATTGACTGCCGCAAAGAAGATCAACGCCGGCATCCACATTTGTGCGCCTTCCGGAAGCAGCATCATGCCGACTCGCAGGGCAGCGAAAGCCCCCAGTTTCATCAGCACGCCTGCGTGGAACATTGAAACAGCCGTAGGCGCGGCAACGTGTCCGTCCGGACTCCAGTTATGGAATGGGAAGATACCGCCTAACACTGCAAAACCGAGGAAAACTAACGGAAAGACCCAGGCCTGGAATTCAACCGGGAAATTGGCACCCTCGAGCGCAATCATGTCGAACGTACCCAGTCCAGATTGGAAATACATCGCCAGCGCACCGATAAGCGCAATGACCGAACCTATGAAAAGGTAGAGGGTCAGCTTCATGGCGGCATATTCCCGGGTCTGCTTCCAGCCCCAGATCACAATGAGCAGGTACATCGGGAACACAGCGATTTCATAAAAGAAGAACAGCATGAACATGTCGAGCGCTACGAAAACGCCAAAAACGCCGGTCGCCAGGATAAACAGAAAAGCAAAGAACTCGCGCGGGCGGTCGTCAATCCCCCAGGAGATCAAAACCCCCGTGAACATGACGATGCCGGTCAGCAGCACCAGCGGGACGTTCATTCCGTCCACACCGACGTAGTATGAGACACCCAGGGAGGGCAGCCAATCATACTGCTCAACAAATTGGTAGCCGCCGAAGCCCTTATCGTAGCCGAAATAGGCCCACAGGGAGAGGACCAGCGTGAAAGCAGCTGCAGCCAGCGCAGCTACCCGGATCTCCGCCTTCCGCTCCGCAGGCAGCAGTAAGATCAGCAGCCCGGCGACGAGAGGAGTAAAGACGATAACACTCAAAATTGGAAACATTTACTCACCTCAAAGAGGTTTACGCTTCACGGCGATACCGCAAAACGTGAAACGTAATCGATCTAACCAAATATCGCAGTAACAGCCTGGTTGATGACACCCAGCAGCCAGGCAGGCCACACGCCCAACCAAAGCATGAGCACCATCAATGGCGCGATAACGAACAGTTCGCGTTTATTAATTTCTGAAAGATGCCCGACCCATTCCCGGTTCAACGGTCCGTGGAGAGTCGACTTGATCCCTTTCAAAATGTACGCACCGGTGAACAGCAAACCGAGCATGCTGAGAGCAGTGTACAGCGTCAGCACCGGCCAGGCGCCGCGGACCACGAGGAATTCCGACACGAAGCCGTTCAACCCCGGCAGGCCGAGTGAAGCCATAGAGGTGAAGATCAGGATACCGCCGTATACCGGCACCAGCGGGAACAACCCGCCGAATTTTGATAGGTCACGCGTGTGCGTCCGTTCATAAATGACGCCCACGAGGAAAAACATCCCGGCCGAAGAAAGGCCGTGGTTGAACATCTGCAAGACAGCACCGTTCATCGCAATCGTCGCATGGTCTGTGCCGCGGGCAAGTGCCGCAGCGGCAATACCGAGTACCACGAAACCCATATGGTTGACCGATGAATAAGCAACAAGCCGCTTGAAGTCCGTCTGGCCGTAAGAGGCGAACGCTCCAAAGATGATCGCCATCATCGCCAGGAACGCCAGTGCACCGGCGAAATACTTCGCTTCCACCGGGTAGAGCGGGATCACGAGGCGAATGAACCCGTATGCACCGAGCTTGAGAAGCACGCCTGCAAGGATCATCGACCCGGCTGTCGGGGCCTCGGTATGTGCATCCGGGAGCCAGGTGTGGAAAGGCCATACGGGAACCTTCAATGCAAAGGCGACGACAAACGCCCAAAAAGCAATTGTCTTGACCTGTCCAATACCCAGGCCAAAGAGACTTCCTTCCAGTCCATTCCAGACCTCGTAAAGCTCGATCAGGTCGAATGTTCCGGTGACAGCGCCGATCATCTGGATCGCCAGCAGCAACCCGAGTGATGCACCCATTGTGTAAATCATGAACTTAAAGGAAGCGTAAGTCCTGGCAGAAACGGTCATACCGCCCCAGAGTTTGCGCTCCCCCTTTTCACTCCCCCACTGGTTGATCAGGAAATACATCGGAACCAGTCCGATTTCGTAAAAGACGAAGAAAACGAGCAGGTCCAGGGAGACGAAAACACCGAGCATACCCGTTTCAAGCAGCAGGAACAGGATCATGTAAGCCTTGACCCGGTCAGTGATGCTGTACGAAGCGAGGATTGCCAGCGGGGTCAGGATCGTCGTGAGGAGCACCATTGAAAGCGAGATGCCGTCCACACCAACGTGGTAAGAAGACCGGATAGCCTCATACCAGACAGCCTGGCCTTCAAACTGAAAACCATTGGCATGCGTATCAAAACTGAACCACAGCACAATAGAGAGCCCGAGCGGTATCAAGCTCCCAATAAACGCCGTCCAACGGAGCAGGGACTTTTCCTGGCTGGGCAGGAATAACATCACCAACGCCACGAGGACAGGCGAGAAGAGAATTAGTGTCAATAAATGATCTGTGATGAAATCCATCGATTATCTCCCAGCTGCCGCTAAGGTAGCAGATAGAACAACACGCCGAACAGCACAACCACGACAACAACCAGGCTGAGGTATTGCTGGACGCGGCCGGACTGGATCAGGCGGAGATTACGCCCAAATATCTTTACCCCATCGCCGATGGAGTCCGCTCCGTCTGAAATGACAGGCATCTCAAAGCGGTCCTTGAAGATCCCGCCAAGGGTAAAAGCCACCCGGGCAAGGGTGTGCAGGAAGCCGTCGATAATGCCGCGATCCATCCACATATAGGTGAAGGTTTCGGAAACCCATTGGGCAGGTTTCACGAAAAGGACATTGTACAGTTCGTCGAAGTAGTACTTATTTTCAAGAAGGGTATGGATCGGACCCAGCAGTTTCTTGACCGGGTCAGTCTCTCCAGCCCTGTAATTCCGGTAAACAAGCCACCCCAGTAACAGGCCGAGACCTGCCACGCCGATCGAGGTCAACAGTGGGACGAGGTCAAACGGCGGCGCTTCGAGATGAATACCGACCACGTCCACCGTGTAGACCACATCGTGCATCAGGTTCGGCAGGAGCCCACCGAGTACAGGGAATTCGTCCGGGATTCCGATCCAGCCGATCGATACGGCAAATACGGCCAGAATGGAAAGCGGGAGGGTCATGGTCCATGGGGTCTCGTGTGCGTGTTCGGCTTCTTTCGTGCGAGGTTCACCGAAAAAGGTCAAAGTAATCTGGCGCATGGTGTAGAACGCAGTGAGCAGTGCAGCAACAGCCAGTGTGATGAAGACGCCCATGTGTCCGTGATACCAGGCATCTGCCAGGATTTCGTCTTTCGACCAGAATCCAGCGGTAATAAGCGGGAAACCCGACAGCGCAAAGCCGCCGATCAGGAAGGTCCAGAATGTGACGGGCATCTTTTTGCGCAGGCCGCCCATGTTGAGCATGTCCTGCGGATCAACGCTGTGGTCGCCGGTATGCAGCACACCGTGCTCCATCCCGTGAATGACTGAACCGGAGCCAAGGAAGAGCAGGGCTTTGAAGAAAGCGTGCGTCATCAGGTGGAAAACGGCGGCAACGTAAGCGCCAATCCCGAGAGCAGCCACCATGAAACCGAGCTGTGAGATCGTGGAGTAGGCCAGGACGCGCTTGATGTCGTTTTGGGCGACGGCGATCGTCGCGGCGAATATGGCCGTGAGCGCACCGATAAACGCCAGGGCGGACATTGCTGCGGTCAATCCGTGGTCTGAACCGGCTTGCAGGATTGGAAAAATGCGGATGACCATGTAAACGCCGGCCGAAACCATCGTGGCCGCATGGATCATCGCAGAAACCGGGGTCGGGCCCTCCATCGCGTCCGGGAGCCAGACGTGCAGCGGGAACTGTGCAGACTTACCGACCGTACCGATGAACAGCAAGATGCCGATCAGGCCAGCGGCAGAGAGGCCGAGGAAACCGCCCACTGCCGGGTCGTGCGCTAGCCGTTCGAGCATTTCCGGCTGGAAGATAACGCTGTAGCTGAGGCTGCCGGCCTGCGCGTACAGGTAAACGAGGCCGAGGAGCATGAACACATCTCCGACTCGGGTGGTCATGAACGCTTTAACCGCCGCCGCCCGCGCCGACGGCTTGGCAAACCAGAAGCCGATCAGCAGGTAGGAGCAGAGGCCCATGATTTCCCAGCCGACGAAGAGAGTCAGCAGGTTATCTGAGAGGACCAGCAGGTACATGCCGAGAGCAAACAGGCTGATGAAAGCGAAGAAGCGTGAGTACATCGGCTCGACGGAGAGCACCGTGTGCTTGTGCCCATGCTCGTCTTCGACCGTAGCACCGTGCGGCGGCAGGCCTTTCTGGTCGTGGTCGCCTTTCGGCTGCCCGAAATTATGGTAACCGACACTGTAGAGGAAGATCATCAGCACCGTCCAGCCGACAAAAAAGAGCGTGAACGTGCTCAACGGGTCGAGCTGAAGGCCGATCGTAAAGAAACCATCACCGAGCGGCAGCCAATTGATAACTGATCTGAAAGGCGCTTCGGCCAGGTGATGAAGGTCGGCCTGGAAGGCGCGGAAGACCAGGATCATCGCGCCCACAAAATTGAGCAGCGCCGCGCCGACTCCGACGATATGGCTGAGCATCTTGTTCTTGTTTGTCAGGAGGACGATCAGGAAGAAAGAGGCCAGCGGAAATGCGAGAAGCAGCCAGAGAAGCGTTTGGTTAGTCATACGCTACCACCTCAAGAGATCGACGTTTTCCGCAATCACCGTCTGGCGGCGGCGGTAGAGAGAGATCACCAGCGCAAGACCAACAGCAACTTCAGCAGCCGAGACGGCAAAGACCATGATGGCGAATGCCTGTCCGGTCACCTTGAGCGGATCGAGATAGCGCCAGAAAGCGACAAGATTGATGTTAACGGCGTTGAGCATGAGCTCGATACCCATCAGGATAGCCACAGCGTTCTTCCTGGAGAGGAC
>JBFGQG010000181.1:0-7006 GCA_041564295.1 Anaerolineales bacterium
GTCGCGGACTTCCTCAAGCCAAATCCTCGAGATAAGAACGTCATGCCGTACGAAATGGCGGCTTTCGTCGACGAAAGCACAGATTTAAAAGCTGTGCTCCGGGTTGGGGGAGATATTGATCTCGTGAAGCGCTTTCTTGCTGCAGGATACCCCGTGATTCTTGAAAAAGGATTTGAAGGCCCGGATTTTTCCGGGTGGATGGGGCATTATGTGCTTGTAACGGGGTACGATGACGTCAGGCAGGCGTTCACGACACAAGATTCCTTCCGTGGTCCGAAGATCGCCGTTGATTACCAGGTCATTCGTGCGTCCTGGCGCGCGTTTAATTTCACATACCTGGTCGTTTATCCGTCTGAGGACGAATTGACGGTGGCCACGATCTTTGGGGAGCATGTGGATGAAATGACAAATTTCCGTTCCGCGCTCGATAATGCCTCGACAGAAATCCTCACATTAACCGGACGTGATCAATTTTTTGCCTGGTTCAACAGGGGTACAAATCTGGCTGCACTGCAGGATTATCCAGGCGCAGCAGCAGCGTTTGACCAGGCCTTTTCGCTTTATGCTGCGATGTCCGAGGAGGAGCGCCCATGGAGAATGATGTGGTACCAGACCGGGCCGTATGCAGCCTATTACTACGCAGGCCGGTACACCGACGTCATCAACCTGGCGACGACGACTTTGGAAGTGATGAGCGAACCTGTCCTGGAGGAAAGCTATTACTGGCGAGCAAGGGCGAGAGAGGCGTTGGGAGACGTTCAGGGGGCGATCGGAGATTGGGAAAAAAGCCTGGAGCAACACCCGGGGTTCGGACCCAGCCTGGTTCAATTGGCAAGATTAGGCCAGAGCACCCCTTAGTCCGGATCGAAACGCTACTGAACATTTTTCACCGCATACCTTTTTGCTGCACACCTATTTGTTGCCATCTGGACCGGAAGAATCCGTCACATCGAATGCCTTGACATTCCAGTCACTGGAAGTTGTACAGTAGAGGTCTAATGAAAGACCGTTCACCCTTTTCCGAGGGGCCTGCCCCCTTTCTCTTCCTGGTCCTTGGGGTGTTGCTGCTGAGCCTTGCAGGGTATAGCGGGTATATCGTTTATCCCCGCTTCGAACTTCCAGCAGTCAGCGGCGTTTCCCTCATGGCGTTGGCCGCAATGGCCGGAACGGCTTCATTTTTCAGTCCCTGTTCTTTCCCCTTGCTGCTGACCCTTTTGGTCCGCGCAACCAATGAAGCAGAAGGGGGCAAGCGTCTGGGAAAGCTGATGGGGTATGCAGTCGCACTGTCTGCCGGTGCAGGTCTATTTTTATTATTGGCTGGTGGATTGCTCTCCCTTGGCGCCGGCACGTTTTTTCAGGAAATCACATTCACAAGTCCGGCAGGTCGCGGGATTCGGACCATCGTCGGCAGCACGCTATGCCTTTTTGGGCTGGTCCAGCTGGGCATATTTCCCAATATCTTTGACCGCACCTGGCGCTTGATGGCTCCCCTGCAGAAAAAGCAGGCGCAGTTACGCCGCAGGAAACCGGCTCTATCCTTCGGTATGTTTGGTTTCGGATATGTCCTGGCCGGATTTGGCTGAACAGGGCCGATCCTGGCCGGTCTGGCTGCACACGCAATGATTTCAGGGGGCAAGTGGGCGGCGTTGGCTGCGTTCATTATGGCCGGGACCAGTATGGTCCTGTTATTTTTGGTTCTCTCAATGTTCATTGCTTTCGCACAGGACCGAACGCTCGCTGTTCTCAGGAATCGATCCAGTGCTGTAAAGCGTTGGGGCGGTTTTGTGCTGATCGCAGCAGGGTCCTGGCTTATCGTTCTTTCTGTCTGGGCAGAAGCGTTTTCAAAGCTCTTTCCGGTTTGAGGAAGCCAACCGGTTCAGACAGAATGACCTGTGTCGTTTGAAACAGAATGGCTATAGAAACACGCCCGATTTCCAGGGCGTTTTTCATAATCTCAGGGGATGAAATCGTAAGGATTGACTTTACCGTAAATCTCGCTGCGCAGTTCAAAGTGCAGGTGTGCGCCTGTCGAGTTGCCGGTGTTTCCCACCGCGCCGATCACGGTTCCCTGCGCGACGCTCTGCCCACAGGAGACGCCTACTGCGCTGAGGTGTGCATACGCCGATTGCCAGCCTGTACCGTGGTCCAGCACGATCAGGTAGCCGTAACCGTATTCACTCCAGCCCGCATAGACGACCACACCGCTGTCCGTCGCATAGACGGCGTTGCCCTCCGGCCCCGCGATATCCAGTCCGGGATGTATGCTGGGGTTGTAACCGTAGCCGGAAATCGTTCGGGAGACGGTCGGCCAGACAAACGTGCCGATCCCGATCGCGCCTTCATAGATCGACCCGCATGACCCCGAACCATAATAAGCTGCCGAGGCAGGATTGCTGCGTGTGATCGCCGGCGGCCCCCAGTCTTTCAGTTCACGCGTCCCGCCAGGGATGATCAGCCACGTGCCGGCCGCGATCTGACCACCGGCAGCTTCCGGTGCATCGAGGTTCAGCCTATTGCCCGGGTATTCGGTGATTGCTTCCGGTTCGACCTTGAAGAATTTCGCTATCGAAGCCAGGCTGTCGCCCTGAACCCACTGGTAATATGTGCCGTCAACCGGCAGGATGTTGAGTTCCTGGTCCGGCCGGAGGAACTGCGGATTGTCTCGCAGCACATCATAATTTCCCCAGAGGACGGTTTCCGGCCGCAGTCCGTACTGTTCTGCAATTGCGAACAGGTTGTCCCCAGCCTGCACGATGTATTTCGTAACATCCACGCGGGGACGCGTGGGGATGATCGTCGTGATCGATGCGAAGCGGGGAATTCCGGTCTGCTCTTCGATAGGCTCGTTGGCGAGTTCTGGCAAATGGATGTCCTCAGCGATCGCCTCATCCGCCTGCGGCGGGAGTGTGACCTCTACCTGTTGCGCAGGTTGGTCACTTCCGAGGGCGGGTCTGATAGCGAAAACCCATAGACCAAGGATGATCCCCGGTACCATAATCGCTGAAAGTGTCCATAAAAGTTTCTTATTTTTGAACAAGATTTTCTCCATTTGGTGAAACGCGAGCGCGTTTATACTACAAAATCCCGGATTTTCATACATCTACCCGAAACGTCTCACTTTCATCTAATAACTTCAAGCACATCTCTCCTAACCGGATCTCGGACCGCCTTCATCGCAGCAGCTCTCCTGAATGGCGACTGAACCGTTCCTGATAACCTGATTTGCAACGCTCTTATTTATCAACTCCTCATCCTGTTGAAATTGACATGGCAGCGGCTTTGAAGTTACCATTATTCTGATCCTGTTTTCTCATTAAAAGAAAGTCCAGATCGCGCGATGAGGACGCGCTGCAGTGTCTGCTTCTAAGTATCCGGGTAATAAATGCTTTTCGAAAACTGCGCCGATAGTCCCGAACGATCCTATGTTAATCAGAAGACTTAATGGGCGAACCCGAGGCGCAATAAAATTTCACCATCCAATTTACCGGCCAAAAAAGCATGTCTAACATCTTGAATCGCCGTGAATTCCTTAAACTTTCCCTGCTAGGATCCGCAGCGCTGGCGTTCCGGCCAGATGTACGCGTCGGCCTTCTGCCGGAATTTCCCCGCGATGTGCTTTTAGGCCGCGTTACCGTGGCAGGCCTGCCCTTAAAATCGCGCCCGCACGCGGACAGCACGACCATCCGACTGCTCTACGAAGACGAAATTATCGTCATCCTCCGCCGCATGGTCGGCTACCAGCCGTTCCGCTTCAACCAGACCTGGATTGAGACGCCCGAAGGCTACGTCTGGTCGCCTGCAGTCCAGCCGGTCTGGTACCGACCGAACGAACCGTTGCTCGATCTGCCGTCCTCTTCGCTTGGGACAGGAATGTGGGCTGAAGTGACCGTGCCGTACGTCGACCTGGTCATCGACAACCCGCCCGTCCGCGCGCCGTGGCTGGAATACCGCCTGGAGACTCTTGGCCTGCCCCCGCGCTTTTTTTACAGCCAGATCGTGTGGGTCGACCAGGTGCAGCAGGACGAATCCGGCAGGACCCGGTACCGCCTGAACGAACGCTACGGCAACGGCGATATTTTCTGGGCCGAAGCGGAAGCATTCCGACCGTTGTCGGCCGAAGAAGTCCAGCCGATCAGCCCGGACGTCGAGGAAAAGCGCATCCTCGTCAACATTGCCTACCAGACGATGACGTGTTACGAAGGGAATGTAGAAGTCTACTTTGCCCGCGTCTCGACCGGAGCGCTGTACAACGCCTCCGGACAGCGGGTCGATGCCTGGGAAACGCCCATCGGCGAGCACCGCATCTGGCGGAAAGCCGTGTCACTGCCGCTCAGCGGCGGCAGCGCTTCGGCCGGCTGGAGCCTGCCTGCCGTCGGTTGGATCAGTCTGTTCGTAGGAACGGGTGTTGCGTTCCATTCGACGTACTGGCACAATAATTACGGCGAGCCCTCCTCGCGAGGTTGTGTGAACTGTTCCCCGGACGATGCCAAATGGGTTTTCCGCTGGACCATGCCTCATGTCCCCTATGATCCCGGGGATGTGACAGTGGGCATGCCTGGCGGCACGATGATCAAAGTTGTCGAAGCGTGACCTGCGCTGCAATGGGAAAGAAAAATAGTATTTTCGATGAATTAAAGCAAGCCCAGTTCCCTGGCACGGAGAGCAGCCTGCATGCGGTCACGGGCGCCGATTTTCCCCAAAATGCTCGAGACGTAATTCTTCACCGTCCCCTCTGCCAGGTGGAGCAGCTCAGCAATCTCGCGGTTGGTGTTACCGGCAGCAACCAGGCGCAGCACCTCCAGTTCGCGCCCTGACAGCGGTTCGGACATATTATCGTTTTGATCCGGCTTCCTTCCAGGCAATCGCATGAACTCGGCCACGACTTTGCGCGTCACAGATGGGTCGATCAGTGCACCCCCGGCAGCCACAGTGCGGATCGCGCCACATAATTCATCCGCAGAGACATCCTTCAATAAGTAGCCTAAAGCACCGGCGCGCAGCCCGTCGAAGAGATATGCGTCATCGTCGAACGTGGTCAGGATAATGACCTTGGCGTTCGGCGTCTTCTCGTGCAGCCTGCGGATAGCCTCAACGCCGTCCATAACCGGCATCCGGATATCCATCAATATCACATCGGGCTGCAAGTCTGTATATTTTCTTAACGCCTCAGCGCCATTTTCTGCTTCTCCAACCACGTCGATATCCTCCTCCATTTCGAGAAGGATGCGCAACCCTTCTCGCATCAGGCGTGGGTCGTCGACGATCAAAACGCGAATCACGTCGTCCGTCATCTTGAGAACTCCAGTGTTAATCCTTCTAGCCGGTCTGGGGTGCCGCATCTTCAGGCTCAAATGGGGAGCCAGAGCGAAACCTGAGCACCACCGCCGGTTCGTGTTTCCAGTTTTAGTTCGCCGCCTAGCTGGGCCGCGCGCTCCCTGATCCCCCGCAGACCGAAACCGGACTCCAAGTTCGCCTCCGACAGACCGATCCCGTTGTCGCTGACCCGCATAGAAATGATTTCCTCAATACGTTCAACCTGGAGCCAGACCTGCGTCGCGCCGGCGTGCTTATGAGTGTTTGTGAGTGCTTCCTGCGCGGTGCGGTACATAGCGAGTCGCTGGTTGTTCGTCAGGGGCGGGATTTGATCGGGGAGGATGAGGTTTACTTGCAGGCCGGTCGCCTCTTCGAAATTGAGGGTAAGGCGTTTGATCGAGACGTCAAGCGGCAGGTCTGCTTCCAGCGGTTCACGCAATGTGGCCACGGTCCGCCGCAGTTCATGCAGCGCTTCACGGACCTGGTTGCGGACCGTTTCAGCCATCGATTCTGCACGCTGTGGATCTTTCGATATTAACCGATGCATGCCTTCCAGTTGGACGGATGCTACGGTGAGCCGGTGTCCGATCGTATCATGCATTTCCCGCGACAGGCGGTTGCGCTCTTCCGAAACTGCCAGTTGTTCTGCTTTCATCGCGTATTCCTGGAGCTGTCTGTTCGTTTTCGTCAGCTCCGTGAGCAGACGCTGGCTTTCTTTTCGTGCTTCGTTGGCGCGCAGGGTTGCGTTTGCAAACGTAACGAAGAAGAAGAAACCACCGAGGAATATCGGCAGCGAAACGATGGCTTCTGCGAGCGGCAGTAATGAAACCAGCAATCCGATCGTCAAAACGATATAGATAACCAGCCACATCATGCTGTAGCGCCTTTCGAGCGCCATGATAGCCTCGATACTGAGGACGTAAAATAAAATGATGTAGAAGTTGAGGGATGGATTGAGGCCGATTAGAGCGATAACCAGGACAGTCTGGATGACAAGGTACACCGTGATCAGGCGTAGTGGCTGCACACCGCGAAGATTCGAATAAATAATACTGTTTGCAAGAAAAGCAACTGTCAGCACGAGTACCGCAGAACGATTTTCGTACTCGTTTTCGAATGCAATAATAACGCCGGGAATCACGACGGCCAGAACGGCGAATGATGCAGCCATTTTGAATGCCCAATTCTTCATCTTTTCCAGGATGGTAGCTGGCGTCATATCTTAATGATACTCCACATGGTTTGTCGTCATCATAAGATTTGCTGTGGCAGGCAAAAGCGGAGCGCTGCCCCGCCATAGCCCGCCAATTTTCCCCCTGCCAATTTACTCATACCTGAACCGCCAGATTCCGATCGCCAGGAACAGGATCGTAAAACCACCGAGCACACCAGCTTCGAGCAGCACGGCATTCAAATCGAGCCCGCGCGTGATGATATCGTGGAACCCGCGCATTGCCCAACCCGTAGGGAGGGCCAGGGCAAACGATTGCATCCACGGGGGAACAATTTCGATCGGCCACCAGGCCCCACCCAGCGAAGCCAGCGCCATCATGGCGATCGTGCCGGCCGCGCCGGCTTGTGCGGGCGTCTTAGAAAGTGCGGCAAGCATTAAACCGAGCGCAGTGCCTGCAAGCCCGTATGCCATGAGCATCAAGGCGAGAGCTAAATTGTCTTTACCCCATTCGACGTTGAA
>JBFGQG010000182.1:0-6988 GCA_041564295.1 Anaerolineales bacterium
GCGACCCGCGATCGACGCTCCCTGGTTGCGTCGGACGAGGACGAAGACGAACTTACCGACGAAGATTTGCTCGGTGCTGCGACCCTCGCAAAGCTGAAGAAAGACGACGACGAAGAAGAGATCGATGAGGAAGACGAAATCGAGGAAGATGTAGAAGCCGACGACGACGAAGAAGAGACCGATGAGGAAGACGAAATCGAGGAAGATGTAGAAGAAGACGACGACGAAGAAGACGACCTCGATGAAGAGGAAGATGCGGACGACGAAGTCGAGGAAGATGTAGAAGCCGACGAAGAAGAAGACGACCTCGATGAAGAGGATGATACGGACGACTTCGACGACGATGAGGACGAAGAAGACGAAGAAGACGAAGAAGACGAAGAAGACGATGAGGACGAAGAAGACGATGAGGACGATGAGGAGTAAACAAGCATCATGACCGTAACAACCGAAATGATCAAAGAACTGCGCGATGCCACAGGTGTCGGCATCCTGGACTGCCGGAAGGCGCTCGTTGATGCGAACGGCGATTTTGACAAAGCCGTGGACTTCCTGCGTGAAAAGGGCCTGGCAAAGGCCGCCAAGCGGTCAGACCGTGATGCTTCTGAAGGCGTGGTTGAGCTCTATTCCCACGGGGGCGGTCGTGTCGGCGTGATGGTTGAAGTCAACTGCGAGACGGATTTCGTCGCTCGCTCGGAGGCATTCCGCGATCTGGCGCACGAAATTGCGCTGCAGATTGCCGCTGCTTCCCCGCTTTACGTGAGCGAGGCTGAAATTTCCGCATCGGAACTTGAACACGAGCGGCAGATCGCTGCCAAGCGTGCCGCTGAAGAAGGCAAACCGGAAAACATCATTCCCCGCATTGTTGATGGCAGGATTGAGAAATATAAAGACGAAGTTGTCCTGCTGCGGCAGGCTTATATCCGGGATGACAGCATCACAGTAGAGAAACTCATCCATGAAAAGATCGGCAGCCTTGGCGAGAATATCGTCGTCCGCCGGTTCCAACGTTATGAACTCGGTGAAAGCACAGCGACCGAGTCGAACGAAGACTAATCTCTCGAAGCCAACCGAATGGTTGGCTTTTTTTTCAATACGAGAAGAGGAGAGGCATATGACAGGTGAATTGAGGTACCGGCGCGTGATGGTCAAACTGAGCGGTGAGGCGATGGGCAGCCACAACGGATATTCGATCGATCCGCATGAAGTGGACCAGGTTGCGCAAAAGATCTGTGCGATCCACGCGATGGGAGCGGAGGTGGCAGTGGTGATTGGTGCGGGCAACCTCTGGCGCGGCAGGGCGGGGCTCGAGCGTGGTATGGACCGGGCGACGGCGGATTACATGGGTATGCTGGGCACGGTGATGAACGCGCTGGCGTTGATGGATGCGATCGAGCGGGCCGGTGTGACCGTGCGCGTGCAGACAGCCATCGAAATGCGAGCGGTCGCCGAGCCGTACATTCGCCGGCGCGCGCTGCGTCACCTTGAAAAGGGTCGTGTCGTCATCTTCGGCGGCGGCACCGGGAACCCGTACTTTTCCACCGATACCGCAGCCGTTCTGCGGGCGATGGAGATCGATGCAGAACTGGTGATCAAGGCCACGAAAGTAGACGGCATATATAATAAAGACCCCCAGAAATTTAAAGACGCTGTCCGCTACGATGAACTGACCTTCATGGAGGCGATTTCGAAACGCCTGGAGGTGATGGACAGCACGGCCCTCACGATGTGCATGGACAACAACATGCCGCTGCTTGTGCTCGATCTCTGGAATAAAGACGACCTGCAGCGGGCGTTGAAAGGCGATAAAGTCGGGACGCTGGTGGTGGCATAAACGCAAAGTGACGCTGGCGGCGGTGGAGTCCTATGCGTGAGCGCCATGCGAAGGAGAGTCTATTCAGGGTGCAGCCTGCAGGGGGTTGGTTTCTTGCACCCTGCACCCTGCACGCTGCACCCTATACCTCGCGCCTCGAACATAGATGGTAGAATACCACTTGAATTCAACAGACAAAGCCTTGCACGGATCGTGCAGTTCGGCTGTCCTAAGAAAGGGTTGAAAACATGGTACAGGATGCGCTAAGCGACGCAAAAGAACGCATGTCCGGTGCGATCAAGTCATTAGAAGAAGACCTTGGAGCCATTCGCACAGGTCGTGCGAATCCGGCCCTGGTGGACAGGCTGCTCATCGACTATTACGGCGCACCGACGCCCCTGCGACAGCTGGCCTCGATCACTGTACCGGAACCGCGCACGATCACGATCCGTCCGTTTGACGGGTCTTCCCTGAAGAATATCGAACGCGCAATCCAGGCTTCCGACCTGGGACTGAATCCCAACAACGACGGGCAAAACATTCATCTCAACCTGCCTCAGCTGACCGAAGAGCGGCGGCGAGACCTCGTCAAGGTGGTTGCCCGGCGCGTTGAAGAGGGTAAGGTGGCGATCCGAAATGTGCGCCGGGACATTATCCGCGATCTACGCGAGTTCGAAGAAGAGAAGCTCATCTCTGAAGATGAATACCATCGTGGGGAAGATGAAGTGCAGAAGCTGACCGATAAATTTGTTGAAGAAATCGATGCCATCGGCCAGAAAAAAGAAAAAGAAGTGCTGGAAATCTAAATGGCGAAAACCGAAAAGAACGACCTGACCGGGAAGCCGCCGAAGCACGTTGCCATAATCATGGACGGCAACGGCAGGTGGGCGATCTCGCGCGGCCTGCCCCGCATTGCAGGCCACCGCGCCGGTACGGAAAACCTGCGGCGTGTGCTGGAAGGCTGCGGAGAGCTGGGGATTAAGTACCTGACGCTCTATGCCTTCTCGACCGAAAACTGGGGGCGCCCGCTGGAGGAAGTTCGCGGGTTGATGCGCATCCTCGAAGACGTGATCGACAGCGAACTGCAGGAGCTGGTCGAAGAAGGCGTCCAGCTGCGGCACCTGGGGCGACTGGACCAGCTTGACCCGCGCCTGCGCAAGAAAGTGCTGGAAGCTGTCGAAATGACCCGCCACAACGACCGCCTGATCCTGAATATCGCCTTTAACTACGGTGGGCGGGATGAGATCGTCACTGCTATCAAGCACATGATCGACGACGGCATCCCTTCCGAGGAAGTGACGGCGGAATTGGTCAGCAAATATTTGTATACGCGCGACGTACCTGACCCGGACCTCGTTATCCGTACGTCCGGCGAACTGCGAATCAGTAATTTCCTGATCTGGCAGGCGGCATATGCCGAATGGTATTTCACACCGGTCTACTGGCCGGATTTCGATAAAGAAGAACTTAAGAAAGCGGTAGAAGAATTCGCTTCGCGGGAGCGGCGTTACGGTCTCACTTCCATGCAGGCCGGTTGATGTTGCGCCAGCGCCTGCTCGTAACGCTTATCCTGCTCCCGACGGGGATAACCCTGATCACCATTGGGGGCATTCCGTTTTTTGTGCTGATCCTCTTATTTCTCGGCCTGGCAGCATGGGAATACGCGGCCCTTTTCAGGGCTGGAGGTTTTCGCCCGCAGGTGTGGGTGATGATCGCCGGTGTGGCAGCCGTCCTGCTTGGTCGATTCCTCAATGCCGAAACCGGTCCATTCGCTTGGGACAGCCTGATCTTGAGCCTGCTCGTTATTCTGGTGATGGTGGCCCACCTGGTGGACTACGAACGCGGCGCCAGTTTTTCGGGGACGGATTTCGCAATCACTGTGTCCGGGATCGTGTATCTCGGTTTCCTGGGCGGCTACCTGCTGCCGCTGCGCTACCTGCCGGACGGACTCTGGTGGTTCCTGACGGTGCTGCCGGCGCTCTGGTTTGCCGATTCGGGGGCTTATTTTGTCGGGAAAGCGATCGGGAAACGGCGTTTCAGCCCGCGCTTGAGCCCGAAGAAGACCTGGGAGGGGTATCTCGGTGGAGTCTTGCTTGGCACGGCGGGGGGCGCCCTGATGCCGCTGATCCTGGGTGCGATTGCGCCGGAGCCGATCACGCCGACCGTGGGAACCGGCGCCCTTATCGGGCTGGTGATCTCGATCGTGACTCCTTTCGGTGACCTCGGTCAGAGCATGATCAAACGCCAGGTCGGGATTAAGGATTCGAGCAACATCCTGCCGGGACATGGGGGTATTTTCGACCGGATCGATTCGTGGATCTGGGCGGGGGTGATTGGGTATTATTTTGTTGTCTTGATGATTTTGTAGACACCGCACGTCGCACGTTACTGGACATCACTTTCCACACGTGGTATTATTCCGCACACAATTTTAAAGAAGCCCTAGTGGCTCTCTTATCCAGAGAGGTGGAGGGACCGGCCCTGTGAAGCCTCGGCAACCAGGAGAGTAGTGCCAGGTACTTGGTACCTGGAATTTCTTTTCCACGGTGCCAATTCCGGCAGATTGAATTTCTGGAAGATGAGAGGGCAGCTGTCTACAGCTGACTTTGGATGCCCTTTCCTGCCGAAAGGGCGTTTTTTTTGAATCGGAGGAAAAACAAAAAATGAGCACAACTTTTATGACATCGCCCAGGCTCTTATTCACATCGGAGTCGGTGACGGAGGGGCATCCAGACAAAATGTGCGACCAGATCAGCGATGCCATCCTGGATGCCTGCTTTGCGCAGGACCCGTATTCCCGGGTGGCCTGCGAGACGGCCACGAAGACGGGTTACGTGATGCTCCTGGGCGAGATTACAACCAATGCCAGGATCAATTACGATGAACTGGTGCGCCAGGTGGTCTGCGATATCGGCTACGACTCGAGCGAGAAAGGCTTCGACGGCCAGTCTTGCGGTGTGCAGGTAGCCATTGCGCAGCAGTCCGGCGACATTGCAATGGGGGTGGACCGGGCTCTTGAGGCGAAGAGTGGGGAGATGTCCGAGGCGGAAATCGAAGCGGTCGGCGCTGGCGACCAGGGCATGATGTTCGGCTATGCATGCAATGAGAACGAGACCCTCATGCCGACGCCGATCTACCTGGCCCACAAGCTGTCCAGGCGCCTGACCGAGGTCCGCAAGAACGGTACACTGCCCTGGCTGCGCCCTGACGGCAAGAGCCAGGTGACGGTGGAGTACCGCTTCGGCAAACCGTACCGCATAGACAACGTACTGATCAGCACCCAGCATGCCCCCGAGATTTCCAATGAAGAGATCCGGGCGAATCTGATCGAACACGTGATCAAATACGTCTTGCCTGCGGAGATGGTGGACGATGCCATGAAAATTTACATCAACCCGACAGGGCGGTTCGTGATCGGTGGGCCGATGGGAGATGCCGGGTTGACCGGGCGCAAAATCATCGTCGATACGTACGGCGGGATGGGGCGTCACGGTGGCGGCGCGTTCAGCGGCAAAGACCCGACGAAGGTGGACCGTTCGGCGGCGTACGCAGCGCGCTGGGTGGCGAAGAACGTCGTCGCGGCCGGGTTGGCGGAGCGCTGCGAGATCCAGGTGGCGTACGCTATCGGCATGGCGCGCCCGCTCTCGATCAACGTTGAGACCTTCGGTACTGGCAACGTCACCGATGAAGAGATTGCGGGCGCGATTGACGTGGTGTTCGACCTGCGCCCGGGTGCGATCATCCGCGACCTGGACCTGCGGCGCCCGATTTACCGCAAGACTGCGGCGTACGGTCACTTTGGCCGGGACGACCTGGACCTGCCCTGGGAGCGGACGGATAAGGCGGAGGCGCTGCGGCAAGCGGTGGGGTAGCGAATCGGCGAGTCAGCGATTTGGCGGAATACGATTCGATGATTCGAAAAAGCCCGGCGGTCAATTCGACGCCGGGCTTTTCATTTCTGAGGATAAGGGGGAGGGTTTGTGTTCTCTAATCGAGTCGAGCTGCTCTTGCGGTTTCGCTGGCTCGCAGCCAAACCAGGTGGAGTTGCGCGCTCAGCTTAAGTGCGGCCCGAACTTCTCTTCCAGCTTCTTTTTGGGCAGGAAGCCGGAGGTGCGTTCGGCGGGTTGGCCGTTCTTGAAGAGGATCAGGGTGGGTACGCCCATGACCTGGTACTGCATGGCGATTTCGGGATGGTGGTCGACGTCCACTTTGACTACTTTCATTTTCGCCTGCCATTCGTTGGCGAGCTGTTCGACGACGGGGTCGAGCATTTTGCAGGGGCCGCACCAGACGGCGCCGAAGTCTACGAGGACGGGCATGTCGGCGGAGATTACTTCGTTCTGGAAATCGTCTGCGGTGATTTGGGTGAGATTGCTCACGTTCTACTCCATGGTAGGGATTTTTCGGTATTGGCTAGGGCCGAAGGATTGACTGTATATGACGTGCCAATCTTACCCTCGCGTGCCGGATTGTCAAGGCGGAGGGTTGGGTGAGCAGGGGGAGGGGGGGTGGTGCTCAGGTCGTCTTGAGTTCGTTGGGCCTGGTCCTCATTCCGCAGTAGAGGAAAAGGGCTGCGGGGGCGATGATGAACCCGGTCCAGACCAGGGCGGCTTCCCAGAGGAAATCGCCGCGCGCGATGGTCAGGATGACGAACGAACTGAGCATGGTGAGGATGGACAGGGTGCCGCCGAAGATTTCCCAGCGCCAGGCGATAGCGAGGCTGAATACGGCGGTGATCTGGAGGCCGAGTGCGAGCCAGTCGGTGAATGGGACGGTGGCGTCGCTGGTGTGTGGGAAAACGATTTCCCCGAAGACGAAGATGATGGCAGGCAGCGACCAGGCTCGGGCGACCCAGCGGAGGACCTTGTCCATCTGCGGGTTCGAGCTGTTCATTTTTTCACACTCCGGTTTTATTGTATCAGGGTTTTGGGCGGCAGCGAGTCGATGAGCGGTGCACTTATAGAGAACGGGAGTCGGTGTAAGAAACGATATGTTGCCGAGAATGGGTGGAGCGTTGTGTTTTGGAACAGGAAAATCGGGGGCTTATTGACGTGCGAACGTGTGCGTGATATTATCCGTTCGCTCACGGGCGCGTAGCTCAATGGCAGAGCAGTGGCCTTTTAAGCCATTGGTTGCAGGTTCGAGTCCTGCCGCGCTCACTCAATCCCCACAAAA